>CAKQVC010000066.1 GCA_934277655.1 uncultured Clostridia bacterium | reverse complement strand
CGTCCTTACTGATATCATTCAATTTGTTCAGATCGAACAGAGCACCGGAGTTACTCATCTTTTCAGTTGTAAATTCGAAGTCATCGATCGGGGCATCCGGATTGGCAATGCGCCATTCTTCATAATTGGAATTGAGAATGGTCAGCAGGTATTCACGGACTGCTGCCGGATGGTAGCCCTCGTTGCGGTAATAATCTAAAGAAAGTTCAGGGTCTTTGCGCTTGGAAAGCTTGCGCTTGTTTCCCTCTTCATCCAGTTTCATCAGCTGTGCGGTGTGGCAGTAGATTGGTACTTCCCAGCCAAGTTTTTCGAATAATTCGACATGGATCGGCAGGGATGGCAGCCATTCTGCACCTCTGACCACATGTGTTGTGCGCATCAGATGGTCGTCTACCACATGGGCAAAGTGATAAGTCGGGATACCGGTAGCCTTGAGCAGGACGGTATCCTGATCGTTGACCGGCATATCCAGGGTGCCGCGGATGGCATCTTCCACCTGGAAACGACGGATCTGATCTTCCGGCAGGCTCATATCGCCGTCGGATTTGAGACGGATAACGTATGGCGTGCCGGCTGCCAGCTTCGCTTCGATTTCTTCCATGGTTAAATCACGGCTCTTTGCCCATTTGCCATAGATGCCCGGGTTGGCTTTTTCTGCTTCCTGCCGGGCATGGATGTCAGCAATGTCTTCCTCCGTCATGAAGCACGGATAAGCCTTGCCTTCGGCAACCAGTTTCTTGGCGAAGCACTGATAAATCGGGCCACGGTGGCTCTGGGTATAGTCGCCGTAATCGCCGATGTCTCCGTCCATGGTTGCACCTTCGTCAAATTGAATGCCAAAGAAACGCAGGGAGTTGATGATGATCTCCACTGCACCTTCCACGAAACGTTTGTCATCAGTATCCTCAATTCTGAGGAAAAATTTTCCGCCGGACTGATGTGCCAGTCTTTCGTCTACAAATGCACCGTAGAGATTACCAAGATGAATAAATCCTGTCGGGCTTGGACCCAGTCTGGTTACTTTGGCTCCGGCAGGCAGGTTACGGGCAGGATACATCGATTCGTAATCTGCAGGGGTTTTGTCGATATGCGGAAAGAGAAGTTCCGCAAGTTTTTCATAATTCATATTCATTCCTCCGTGGGGGTTCATTTCTGTCTTGCATCAGCTCTGCTTTCGGCACTGCCTCGGAAGTCACTGTGCAAGGACATTATATCATAAGTTATAAGCTCTGACTATAGTTCAAAAGGACATTTACGGGGTGGTCTGGCAGGATAGTTATCCTGTAGCAAGTCTGCATACAGCGTGTGATTCTTCTCTGTAGCAACTTGGTACTGGAGGCTACAGCAGAAATTGAAAGGCACAGAAAGCTGCATAGATTGCAAGCAGCAAAATCCCTTGCCAGCGGTAAAGTCTTCCTTTGATAAGTCCCGGAATCGTCAGCAGAAGCATCAGGATAAAGGTCAGAGGTACATCGACAACCAGCGATGCGTTATGCCCGGCCAACATTTTTTCTGCAGGCAGGGCAAACGGATTCAGAGTGATGGATATGCCGCTTACAAGTACCAGGTTAAACATATTCGCACCGATGATATTGCCCAGCGACAAGGCACCGTGACCTTTTGCCAGTGATGTGATTGCTGTTACCAGTTCTGGAAGTGAGGTGCCGAGGGCGATAAAGGTCAGGGCAATGACCGATTCCGGAACACCCAGCATACGGGCAATGAGGGTGCCATTATCGACCAGAAGGTTCGCACCGACTGCGATCAGTGCTGCGCCGATCACTAGAAGAAGTATGTCCTTCCAAAGTGGATGGAAAGTGTCTTCCAGTTCGTCCTCTTTGACATCATGTGGATCTGCGGTTTCCGAAAGCTTTTCCTGCAGCTGTTGATCTTTGAATGCCTGCATGATTGCAATCGCCATGTAGATGATAAAGATTGCCAGCAGAAATATTCCGTCCATACGCGAAAAACTACCTTTCAGATAGGCAGTTCCTGCATAAAATGCTGCAGCAATAAAGTAAAACAGCACCGGTGTTTTCATAGTACTGCGGTCGATTTTTCCCGGCTTGGCTGCAACCGTAATAGCAGCAATCAATGCGGTATTGCAGATGATAGAGCCGATGGCATTTCCGTATGCTAATTCGCCGTGTCCGGAAACCGCAGAGGTTGCGGAAACCATGACTTCCGGCAGTGTTGTGCCGATGGATACAACAGTAGCACCGATCAAAATATCTGGAATGTGGAAGCGCCGTGCAAGCCCTGTTGCACCGTCCACGAACCAGTCGCCAGCTTTGATCAGAAGGACCAGACCGACAATAAATAAAAAAATTGATTGTAGATTTTCCATAGTTCAAATTCCATTCGTTGATTGTTCCGTTACAGGCAGCATGACAACATAGCAGTGCTTGTTGCACGCTGGGGTAGGGAAAAATAAAAAGTACGGTTTATTTTCTTGTAAAAACTAATATAAAATTTTACCATTTCGCGAATAGAAATACAAGGTTTTCTTTAGAAAATTTAATGCATGTTTTTTTAAAATCGATAAAGAATAGAAAGGGAAATGGCTGCATGAGAGTTGTCTGGTGAAAAATCGGAATCCGGTACAGACGATGCAGATATATCGTACATAATACTTTAGTGATAAGATAAAGCACAGGGAAGAGAGGCGGAGAAAGTGTCCAATGTATTTGAAGAGTATCTGAAAATTTGCAGAAAAGAGCTACCGTTGGGAGAGTGTTTTGACTTGATCGAACGTAAGATTCGGATAGGTGGGCGGCAGGCTGTGATGTATTTTGTGGATGGTCTGCATGATGGGGAAAAGGGACAGCTGCTGCTGAACTATCTGCTGGCGGTAACACCGGATACTATGGAAAATTTGTCAGAAAGTCAGAAGTTTATAGAGACGGCACTGCCGTTTATGGATGCCAGCGTGATCGAGCCGAAGCCCTCGGAAGAAGGGGAGTTGAAAGCGGTCAGAACAGAAAAGGGAAGCATCGATAAAACCGATAAGGATGATGGAAAGGCTGCTAAGAAAGACAGTAAAGAGAATGAAATAGAAACAGAATGCAGAAGGAAAGCCTATGACAGTTATCTGCAGGTGCTGCCGAAGCTTTATGCGGGGCTGGTGCCACTGATCGTGGAGGGACTGGATAAGATCATCATCATGGATGTCAGAGACTATCCGGGAAGGTCGGTGGAAGAGCCGGAAAAGGAAAAGACCCTTCGGGGAGCTAAGGATGGATTCACAGAAAATCTGATGGAAAACGTGGCAATGATCCGCCGCAGGCTGCGCAGCAACAACCTGATCTTTAAGGTGTTTAATGTGGGTACTGACAGTAAGTCGGATGTGGCAGTCTGCTATATGAAAGACCGGGCAGATATGAAGTTCGTAAAAAAACTGGAAAGCGCTTTGGAAAAAATAAAGGAAGGAGCTTTTGATGAGCTGACTGTGGGGGATCAGAGTCTTCTGGAACATCTGCAGGAAACTTTTCATATAAAAAACGGGCTGAATCCGTTCCCGCGTGTACGCTATACGCAGCGACCGGATGTGGCGGCGGCCCATGTAGAGGAAGGAAAAGTGGTTTTAATTACCGATAATTCGCCGACGATCATGATGATTCCGGTCAGTGTCTTTGAATTTTTTCAGGATGTGGACGACTACTACTTTCCGCAGCTGACGGGCAACTATTTTCGTTTGCTTCGGATTTTAAATTTTGTTGTGATCCTTTTCCTGACGCCGGTTTATGTCCTGATGGTGGAATATGAATGGTTCACGCCGGCGGTGCTTCGTTTTTTCGTGCCGGAAGAGAATTATGTCATTCCGATTTTCTGGCAGTTTATGCTTTTGGAATTAGCTATTGATGCACTGAAGCTTGCATCTCTGAATACGCCGACATCACTGGGAATGTCGCTATCGGTAATCGGAGCATTGATTTTAGGTGAGTTCAGCATCAGCTCCGGATGGTTCATTCCGCAGACAATTCTCTGCATGGCAGTTGTAGCATTAGCATCGTTTACGCAGCCAAGCATTGAGCTTTCTTATGCAATGAAGTTCTGCAGGATCCTGATGTTGACAGGAGCACAGGTTCTGGGCATCGGAGGGATTATCGGGGCAGCTGCAGTCAGCATTCTGGTCATGGGAACGACAAAGACTCTTTCCGGGACGTGTTATCTGTATCCGCTGATCCCACTGGATGCAAAAGTGCTGAAACGGTTGATTTTCCGCACGCGAAAATAGCAAGCAGCCTGAGAGAAAAGGATGAATACACAGACATAAACTTGTAGAATGTGTGAAAAAAAGGAAAAGCGGTTGATTTTAGAAAGAAAAGCATGATACAATGAGTAAAAAAGTTGATGACGTCCGACCGGAAAAAGAAAAATTCTGCAGCCGGATGGAAGAAAAACAAGGAGATTTTTATGGCCAGACTTTTAAAGAAAATACCGGACTTTAAGCTTCCGAAATACAAGATGCAGGAAGTTGGAAATCTGGAGGAATTAAAATCAGAATATGCCGAAAAAAATATAGATTCGTTAAAAGTAAAATTGGAGCACAAGGGAGATGACCAGTGCTATCCGGGAACGGACTATAAGACAGTCAAAGAGTTTTTTGACCGGTCAACCCGTTTGTACAAGGATAGAACTTTTATTCTGGAAACTTTTAACCGCAAGATCGGTTTTGAAAAGATTACTTATGGACAGTTCCGCGAAGATGTGATCAACTTTGGAACAGCCCTTACCAGAGTGCTTAATTTAGAGGGCGAAAAAGTCATGATCATCGGTGAGACGACCTATGACTGGTATGTATCTTACACAGCTCTGCTCTGCGGGGCAGGAATTGCAGTTCCGACTGATAAGGAACTGCCGGATAACGAACTGGAAAATCTGATGAGACGTTCCGGTGCGAAAGCAATCATTTTTTCGCCGAAGAAAAAAGATTCTGTGAAAAAGGCAATGGCACACTGCCCGAATATCCAGTTTGCCATTGAAATGAAGGCAGATTATCATGAGGATGGAGCCTTTGTGGGCTTTGATTTCCTCAAAGATGAGGGCAAGGTGTTTACAGATCTTGGTGATACAAGCCTGATGAATAAACAGCTGGATCCGGATGCGTTTGCGGTACTGATCTTTACCAGCGGAACGACTTCTGCAGCGAAGGGGGTTATGATCTGCAACCGCAATCTGGCAGCCAATATCAATGCAGTTACGCCGTTTGTAAAGCTGACGGAGGAGGACAGACTGTTCTCGGTTCTGCCGTTGCACCATACATACGAATCGACTATTGGATTTTTACTTCCGATGGCAGTGGGTGCATCCATCACAGTTTGTCAGGGACTGAAACATATCGTAAGTGATATGCAGGCAACGCAGCCGACTGCGATGATTGCTGTTCCCCTTTTGATCGAGACCCTGCATAAAAAAATCCAGAAAAATATTGACAAGAGCGGAAAGGCTTCCATGGTAAAATCTATGATTCGCCTGACTAATGGACTGCGTAACGTGGGGATTGATGTTAAGAAAAAAGTATTCAAGGACATTTATGAAAGCCTTGGCGGCAAGCTGAAAATCATCGTTTCGGCAGCAGCCCCGATAGACCCAGCAGTAGGAAAGTGGCTGGTAGACATCGGATTTACATTCCTTCAAGGTTATGGACTGACAGAAACTGCTCCGATCGCGGCATTAACGCCTGATTTTGATATGAGAGTTGGATCTGCAGGAAAAGCGGTTCATGGAGATGACATCAAGATCAAGAACCCGAATGAACGTGGCGAAGGGGAAATCCTCATAAAAGGTCAGACCGTTATGCTCGGATATTATGAAGATCCGGAAGCGACTGCTTCGGTTATGGAAGACGGTTGGTTTAATTCCGGCGATGTAGGTTATATGGATGAGGATGGTTTCATTTATATTACCGGTCGTAGCAAAAATGTTATCGTTACTCAGAACGGTAAGAACATATATCCTGAAGAGGTAGAAACACTGCTTTCTAAAGTCCCGGAAATTGCAGAATCCATGGTTTACGGCAAGGAAGTTGCCGGCGAAAAGGAACTGATCATCACGGCCAGAGTCATTCCAAATTATGAGGAAATCGACAATCTGCACAAGGCAGACAAGAAAGACCCGACAGTTCCGTTCACGGAAGAAGAAATCTACAAGATCATCTGGAACCAGATCAAGCAGGTAAACAGAAAGCTGTCGAATTACAAGTGCATCCGCAAACTGGAGATCAAAACCGGTCAGTTTGAAAAGACCAGCACGATGAAGATCAAGCGCTTTGCGGAACTGGCAAACAACGAAGCTAAGGAAATGCCTGCGGCAGAAACAGAAGCAAGCAGCAAGCAATAGTGCATTCTTAAGGAGAATTCGCCTGGCTTTTTGATGAAGGTTCAAAAAAAGAAAAATCCCCGGAAGAGATACTTCTGATATATTCAGATATAGTCTGATATGGCAGAAAGACTTTTCCGGGGTTTTAGATTATGTATCATATTGCCTGAAATACGAAGTAAGCAAGACTTTCAGGCGGAGATTCTGAAAGCCTGCTGCACGTCAGTCGAGAATGTGGATGAACTTTTCACGTTCCTTCTCAATTTCGATTCTGTGGAACGGTGTATTAATTCCGGGAGCACCACCGGTGTGCAGGAAAATGACCGTTTCGCCTTTTTCGATTTCACCGTTTGCAACCATTTCTTCAAGCCCCGCAAAGCATTTTCCTGTATAACATGGATCCAGAATTAGGGCTTCTCTCTCAGCCATGCGGTACATAGCTTCCCGGACTTCTTTGCATGGATTGTTGTATGCACCACGGTCATATTTATCGGTCAGATCAAAGGAGCTTTCAGTCACATGACCTGTTTTTTCTTCATCCAGATGAAAGAAGCTGCACACTCTGTCAAAGTATTTCTTCGCATAAGCGTTCAAGCTAGGTGCTTTTGGGGAAATGCCGATGCCGGTCAGACGCAGAGGCAGGTCTTCCATTAATATGCCGGTAAACAGACCCATATATGTTCCCATGCTGCCTACAGTAGAAACAATTCTTGGGAAATTTTTAGGGTTAGTTCCGTTGATCAGACCCATTTCCCCCGCCTGCTTAGCAAGTTCCATGGCACATTCGTAATAACCGAGGATTCCAAGTTCATTGGAACCACCGATCGGAATAAAGTAAACTTTTTCGCCGCGCGCTTCATAGCGTGCAGTAACTTCAGCAACGGTTTCATCAAAAAGCTGGCTTTCAGATTTCTGACCGGTAGGGTCTTCTTTTCTCAGCCATACATCGCAGCCCATCATGCCGTCAAGCAGAAGGTTTGCGGACAGTTCGCCGGGATATTCGTCGATACAGACGATCGCACCTTTTAAACCATATTTTCTGGCAACTGCAAGAGTCAGACGCCCATGGTTGGTCTGTGCACCGCCTACTGTAAGAAGCATAGTTGCACCTTTTTTTTTCGCATCAGCGAGAAGATATTCCAGCTTTCTCAGCTTATTGCCGCCCATAGCAAGGGGCGTCAGATCGTCACGTTTGATATATAAATTGATTCCCAGATCTTTCGACATGTTCTCCAGATGTTCTAAAGGGGTCGGAAGATATAAAAAAGGTACTTTTTCATGTCCCAGAAGCATAATGTTCCTCCTAAATTTTTTAAAATATATATTTTCATTGTAACATAATCGTGATAAAATATAAACATAGAAAAGATGAAAAACGCAGAAAAGAATCAAAAAGTGCATAAGAGAAATGGGAGATGATCCCCCTGAGGCACATGGTTCTGCGCGGTAAATACAGAAGGAGGCTCGGAAATTATGGCTTTTATGGACAAATTAGGACAAGTAGCAGGAAAATTCGGAGAAGTTGCAGGAGGAACTTTTGACTATGGCAAGGCAAAAGGGAAAATTGTTCTTGAAAAGGGCAGAGTGAAGGATGCAAAGGAAGCATTGGGAGATTATGTTTTCCAGGCAAGAAAAAATGGAGAGACGCTGGATGACGTAAAGATCGGACAGCTTTGCAGTGAAGTTTCTCATCATCTTTCCGAAATTGCAAAGCTTGAGGAAGAAGCCAAGAAGCATGGCGAAGATCTTACCGGAATTTTTACGAAAGCAGACGATGAAACAGAAGATGCTTTTGTAGCGGAACCGGAAGTAGCAGAAACGGTTGAAGCAGAAGATGCATCGAAAACAGAGTAGGCAACTGTTTTACATGAAGCTATTGCAGTATCATTATAGATACCCGGATGTGCAGGGCTGAACAGTTTGCAGTTCAGCCCTGCAGGTATAGAGGAAAGAAAAAAACAGCGATTTTTGATATCAGTTTGATCAGAAATCGCTGTTTTGTTAAAATTCGTAGATCTGCGGATTTGCCAACAACTCTTGTCTTACAGCTGCTCGAAGCCTGAGGACACGCTGTGCTTTACACGGTCGGCTTCTTCAGCACGTTTGCCGGAGTTCCAGTGATCCATGGTTCCAACCAGATAGCCGGTAATTCTGCGGATCCGTTCGAACGGTACCTGCTCGAATTCATAGTTTAAGTCTGCATAGTCACCGTCAATCTTAATATCCAATGTTTTTAACTTTCTATTATATTTTTTTTCTAAATAATTTACGTACGCCTGACATTCTTTCAACGGCGCATTGCCTGTAATCGAAACACTCATACTACTGCCTCCTGATTTGAAATTTTGATTAGTCTGTATTTTTGCATTATAGATAATATGTAAAATGAAAGGAAAAGCATGAAATCTGACACTCTCGTCATGCATGCTGTTACCTTAATAAACTATAAATTATTATACCACCATATATAGTATTGTCAATCGGAGAAACTAAAGAAATTATACTAAATGTTTGACGAAAATGAAGAAGGTATCCGGCAGGGCAGGGCAAGGC
>CAKQVC010000065.1 GCA_934277655.1 uncultured Clostridia bacterium | reverse complement strand
TCATTCCCGTATCCTTTATATTCACGAAAGCATAAAAAGCTCCTTCCGGTTTTATGAAGCTGAAGCCCTTTATTCGGTTTAATCCTCTTTCAAGCAACTCAGCCCTTTTCTCATAAACCCTCCTCATTTCTTCTACCTCATCCTTCGGAGAGGTCAAGGCGACGCAGGCGGCATACTGACTTGCTGCGTTCACACTGGATGTCAGAGATTCCTGCATAACCGTCATAGCGTTTATAAACGCTTCCTCAGCTACCGCGTAGCCCACGCGCCAGCCTGTCATCGCAAAGGTCTTTGAAAAGCTGTTTACAGTTATAGTCCTTTCAAACATATCCGGCAGTGCGGCGATGCTGTAATTCTTTCGCCCGTCGTATATGATGGATTCGTATGGCTCATCGGAAATAACTATCAGGTCCCTTTCCTTTGCAAACTGCGCTATAGCTTTAAGCTCATCGAGACTTAAAACTGCCCCCGTAGGATTCGAAGGGCTGTTAATTAGAATTGCCTTTGTGGATGGCTTAATTACCTTCTCCATAGCTTCGCAGGTAAGATGAAAATGCTCTTCCTCTTTTGTTGCAGCCGTAATAGCTTCTACTCCGGCAAGAGTAAAATACCCTAAATAATTAGGATAATATGGATCCGCAATTATTATGCTCTCTCCCGGATTAAGAGCGCACCTGACAGCCGACATGAGAGCCTGTCCTGCTCCATTTGTTACCATAACATTCTTTTCACTGCATTCTATGCCGTTTTCAGCAGTCATTTTCTCCGCTATCGCCTTTCTCAAAGCGGGAAGTCCCGAATTTGCCACATATTTTGTATAGCCATGATTCAGCGCATATGAACCGGCATCTATAATATGTTGCGGCGTAGCAAAATCTGGCTCTCCTATACACAAATTTATGACATTTTCATATTCCGACGCCAGTGCAAACATCTTTCTGATGCCCGACACCGGCATATTATCCGCAATAACGCTTCTTCTCATTTCTTCTCCTTTATTTCTCTACAAGGTGTAGTGCAAAGCCTCCAACCTGCTCCTTCAGGTATACGGATGTCAATCTTCCGCCTTTATACTTTGCTGTCTCTATATCGAACTCCACCCCGCATTTTGAAAGAAAATACATTGCTCTTTCGCAGCTGCTCGTACCTATCGCTATATGTCCATGCGCCCCCGGAAAACGTTTTCTGCATACTTCAATTCCTTCCGAAGCAAAGGTCGAAGCACTCTTAACATCCTTTTTGAAGCCGAAAAGACTGCAAAGCCTGCTTACTTCCTGCTCTGCCTCTTCCTCCGAGTCATTGTTTATCCCCACATGAACGACTCTGAAATTCAGCATTGCCATCACAGCTTCTCTGGAAAGTCTTGTTATTTCGTCAAATTGATCCTTTTCAATTAAATCCTTCTTTACCATCCATGAACCACCGCAGGCTGTTACCTTGTCAAAGGACAGATATTCAAGAAGATTTTCCTTATTAACCCCTCCTGTAGGCATGAAATGAAGATTTACATAAGGTCCTGCAAGAGCCTTGAGCATCTTCACTCCTCCCGCCTGCTCAGCAGGGAAAAACTTTACCGTATCAAGCCCTGCGCAAAGCGCCATCTCTATGGAGTTTGTGTCCATACAGCCCGGAACTATCGCTACTCCCTTTTTCACGCAGTAATTTACTACCTCTGGATTATATCCCGGCGTAACAATAAACTTTGCACCTGCAGCGACAGCTCTGTCTACCTGTTCTATGCTGAGAACCGTACCGGCTCCGAGAAGCATATCAGGATAAGCTTCCGCAATATTTCTGATGGATTCCTCTGCCGCCTCTGTCCTGAAAGTTACCTCAGCGCAGTCTATTCCTCCGTCAAGAAGCGCCTTTGCCGTCCTTACAGCCTTCGCTGCGTCGTTTAAGACTATTACAGGCACTATCCCCATTTTAGATATTTCTTTTACCAATTCATTCATGTTCTTCACCTGCTTTTATCTCTGTACTCTACCTGAACCATCGCCCGACATAAGCTTCTCCACGTCGCCCGCCGATACTCTGTTGAAATCTCCCAGTATGCTGTGCTTAAGGCAGGATGCCGCCGCTGCAAACTCTAGAGCCTGTCTGTCGCTTTCGTAATGGAAAAGACCGTAAATAAGGCCTCCTGCAAAGCTGTCTCCTCCACCTACTCTATCAACAATATCGTTTATATCATAGTGCTTGCTTACCATAAACTCCTCGCGATTATTCAGGCACACAGACCAACCGTTTGTATCCGCGCTTCTGCTTTCGCGCAGTGTGATGGCAATCTTTTTTACATTCGGGTAAAGCTCCAAAACCTTGCCGCTAAGCTGCTCATATTTATTGCTGTCGATCTTTCCGGATTCCACGTCCACATCTATGGTAATTCCCAGGGATTTCTGCACGTCCTCCTCGTTAGCGATAAGTACGTCGGCGTTTGAAGCGATTTTGCGCATTACCTCGTCGGCAGATTTTCCATATTTCCATAAATTCTTCCTGTAGTTCAGGTCACATGATACGGTAATTCCGCGTTTTTTTGCCTCCTCTACACTTTCTATGGAAAGCAGCATCAAGCTTTCGGAAATCGCAGGTGTAATTCCTGTAATATGAAACCACTCAACTCCGCTAAAGGCTGCATCCCAATCTATTGCTCCGGGACCTGCCAGTGCAACGCTGCTGCCCGCTCTGTCATAAATGACCTTGCTCGGAAGCTGATTTGCTCCTGCTTCAAGATAGTATATTCCCATTCTGCCAGGTCCTCTTAATATCCTGCTTGTATCCACATTAAACCTTCTAAGTTCGCCCATGCAGGCATCTCCCAGAGCGTTTTCAGGCAGCACAGTAAGGAAGGCTGCATCCATTCCGTAGTTTGCCAGTGATACGGCCACGTTTGCCTCTCCGCCTCCAAAGGTAGCTTCAAGTAAAGGACTCTGCATGAGCCTTTCGTGTCCCGGTGCTTTGAGTCTCAGCATTATTTCGCCAAATGTTAATACCTTCATTTAATTCCTCTCCATGATTAAATTATTCTACTAATTATTTTGTTATTTTAATTTCAAAGCTTTCCTTCTTCCATGAATTTAGAGTTTGTTCCGTTTATGCGGAAAAATTCCTCAGAAGCTCGTGCTCCGATTCCTGCAGGACATTCCTTGATTTTCTCAATCAGTTCCTGCTCGTCAATCTTTGTAAGTTTTTGATCCCGCATGATCACCTGTCCATGAACAACGGAAAGACAAATCTCGTGGCCACGAGCACTATAAACCAGGTTAGGAACAATATTCCTCATTGGATAAGTATAAACCGGCAGCATCGATGGCATATCCAAATCAACAGCAATAAAATCTGCTTCCTTCCCCGGAGTCAGGCTTCCTACAATATCATCCACGCCTACTGCTCTTGCGCCTTCTATGGTTGCCATCCGAAGAGCCTTCCACGCAGGCATGATTTCAGGATTTTGAAATTTAATTTTGTTAAATAGTGCCACATTTTTCATCTCATTAATTATGTTATGACAATTGTTCCCCGGTGCCTGATCAGAACCAAGTCCACAACTTCCACCAGCAGTTTGAAATGCCACGCTAGGACATACCACTCCATCTATGATGCCGATAGAGCCCGGATTAACTACCATAGATGCCCCCATCTTCGCCACATGAGCTGCCTCCTGTTCGGTGCAATCTGTTAAATGAACTGCAATCAAACTATCGTCAAGATATCCCAATGACTCTAGGAGCTCAACCGGTCGCTTGCCATATCGCTTCGTAATCTGAAAGGTTTCCCGGTCTCCCTGCTGTACATGCATATGCAGCTTTGTTTTTCTCTCTTTCGCAATCGCTTGAACTTTTTTCAGTTTATCTAAACTTAGGAAATCCGCACCTTGCGGTCCGAATAAAATACGGATTCTTCCTTCCGCCTGCTGATTCCACTTATCATAAAGAGATAAATTGCTTGCAATCATTTCTTCTGCCAGCATGTCGTCCATTTCATATAACTCGCCTGGCGCATAAATTTTCGGTACAATACCTCGGATTGTCTGTGCAATGTTCCCGCGTGCCCCCACCTTATCTATAAAGGCACAAACATTATCCATGTACAGATCGTAATCGCCTAAAGTTGTCGTTCCAGCTTTGATTGCCTCCATAATACCAACCCGGCTTCCAATATCCATTTCCTCTTGGGTCACCACATTAGCAAACGGTTGAAGGCCATAAAACATCCAATAATTAGTGTCCTGTGCAAGCCCTCGCATCACATTGATTGGCGTATGCATGTGTCCATCGATAAAACCAGGGAATATTGCGTGATGTTCCAGTATGATTTTCTCTTCAGCCTGATAATCTACTGCCTTTTCTGCGGGCAAGATCTCCAGTATCTTTCCTCCATCGATGAGCATTGCCGCATCTCCCACATAACCTACGCCCTCTCCTTCCATAGTAAAAAAGTGAGGTGCTTTTACAATCATATCGACTTTTTTCATCGCATTTCTCCTCATAGCTTGGTGTTTAATAAGATACCGCAGACAGCGCTGCGGCATCTTATTGAAATTCTTATTATTCACAAGGGACGAAAACTCATTTATTTATTCTGCTGCTTCTTTGTATACATCCAGATACTTCGGCTCTCCTTCTACGATAGTCGGATGTGCTTTATATCCCTTAACATAACTCTTCATAACAGACCAACCATTCTTGTTATACAACGGAATCCACAATGCCTCTTCCATGGCAATTTTCTGAATTTCATCATAACATTCCTGTCTTCTGCCTTCATCCGTTGTACTTCTTGCCTCTACGAGCAGCTTGTCCACTTGCGGGTCACTCCACTTCGACCTATTTGGTGCCGGAATATTTTTGCTATACAAATATTCCTGCAACATATCTTCCGGCGAGTTAATGTACAGTCCCATGATCAAAGTATCGAAATTATTATCTTGTTCTCCACCGATTCTTGTCCAGAAATCTGCTGTATTGGTGTTGATCTGAATATCAATTCCGATCTTTTTCATCTGCGCTTGAACCAACTCTGCAGTCTTAGCATCTTCGTTGGACGCACAGTAGGAAATTTCAATCGACAGCTTCTTTCCATCCTTATAGCGATATCCATCACTTTCTAAGGTGTAACCTGCTTCATCCAGGATTTTTCCAGCCGCATCCAGATCATACGGATACATATCGTCTGCACCATCCCAATACCACTTATAATCAGATGGCAGTGCCCCAACCATCGGTTGTGAATGACCACCCATGGTAGTTGCAATAATTTCATCCCTGTCAATCGCCATATTCATAGCTTTTCTTACTTGGACGTCAGGAACTCTTTCTGTCTGGAACATTATAAAGACCGGATACGGTGGGACATACTCTACCATTGTATTACTTTTATCTTCCAAAATACGATCTAATTCCTGTGCGAAAACGCAGCCATTCCCAAGAATATCCACATTTCCAGATTCAAATTCCATAAGCCGAGTGCTCGCTTCACTTAAAAATTTAACTGTGAGTTTTTCCAAATGAGCCGGACCTTGGTTTTCATAAATAGAAGATCCCCAAGTATAATCGTCGTTTCTTACCATTGTAAGATGATCGCCAGACACATACTCTCCAAGTTTGAATGGTCCAGTACCGTCTACCACCTCTACGCCGTAAACCTTACCCTCAGCCTCTGCCTGTTCCACTGCATCAACATTAGTTATAGCCGCCACAGGAACCGTTAAGTTTATCAAAAGATTATTATCCGGCTGTGACAGGTTTAACACTACTGTCTGATCATCAGGTGTTTCAATGGTGTCAACAAAATCCAGATAATAGGAATACTGCGCCTCTGCATCGGTTTTCCACCGTTCCCAAGATGCTTTTACATCAGCAGACGTCAGTGCCTTTCCACTGTGGAATTTGATACCATCCTTCAAATGGAAGGTATATGTCTTTCCATCCTCAGAGATATCCCAACTTTCTGCCAACGCATCTTTGATCGTCACACCGTCAAAATCGCTGGTCACGATGGTATCATACATCTGATTGTTGTACTGCCAGTCGCCGTAAGAACTGGTCATAGATGGATCTAAACGACATGCACTACCATCAGAATAGGTGCCGATCACAAGTTCGTTTTCCGGGGTCTTAAAAGACGACGAGCTGCCATCTCCACCGCCGCAGGCAGTCATTGCAAAGATCATAGTAAATACAAGAATTACACTTACTGCCGCTTTCAAATTCTTCTTTAGCATCATACTTTACCTCTTCTTTCTTTAATATTATCACTGCTGCTGTAAATATAATGCAACAGTTTTTAAAAACCGGAACGGAAATGTTGCGCAGCTTTTAAAACAAATTATTTTTCATGATAGGTCGGACATGCTAGCGGTGACAAGGTGTCCACATCGCGTCCAAGTCGATCATGACTTGCCGTTCTGCTCCAAGATCCCTCAGAGATCTCCTGCAGTTCTCTTGATAATTCCACTTCATCTACCCCTGATACTTTTCCATCTCGCACGACACACTTACCAGCAACGTACACCCGATCCACTGAATGTCGAGTAGCACTATAGATGATATTCTTCACCACATCGCGCACTGGGCTCATCTCAATAGAATTCAGCTGGAATACGACGAAATCAGCCTTACAACCCTTCTCTAATCTGCCGAGATCGTTCCTTCCGAGGGCCTTTGCACCATTGACCGTCGCCGCATAGAAAATATCTCTTGCGGATACGGCGAATGTGGTTCGTTCTACAATCTTTCCCAAACATGCTGCATAACGCATTTCCTGAATAAAATCAGATGGGAATGTATCTGTACCAATGGTCATGTTAACCCCATATTCTTGGTATTTTGTGAAAGATTGCAGGGTATTCCCCGATCTGGCCAATGCCCAAGGGCAATGTGCAACCGTGGTCTTAGAATCCCCCAGAAGGCGAAGATCCTTATCTCCTGCCATATTGATCATGTTGTGTCCTGTGATGTATAAACAGTGAGCAACTGTCACATCTTCTCCAAGCATACCGGTATCTGCCATCAGCTGAACAGGTGTCTTTCCGAACATTCTGATGCAAGACTCAAACTCAATCGGCGCTTCTGCACCGTGAATAGTGATTCGCATGTTCATCTTATCTGCTCGTTTCCGGACTTCCTTCAACATCGCCGGCGTGCATGTCATGGTCTGCGTCGGCGCCCATATTCCTCGTATCCTTCCTTCGTAAGTCCCATCTATCTCCTCTAAAAGATGCTGAGCCTCTTCGATTCTTTCAAAACCCTCTTTTTCATCGAAATTGTAAATCAGAGAATGTCCGTCAGGTGAATCCCATATGCTCCGTTCCTCATAACGATCTCCTGCACGTACCGGACCGCCTACATAAGCACGCATTCCCATTTCTCCAGCCAGCTCGCCTTCCGTCTTCGAATAACCGCCTCCGTAAATCAGAGTTGTCGTGCATCCACTTTTTAAGATTTCCGCTAAATTTAATTTAGCTTGCAAGTATGCGCCCCTCTCCCCCAAAGACATCACCAATGCATAATCATACAATGTGCCTTCAAAGAAATATGGATTACCAATATCTTCGCGATAGCTTTTTAAGCTGTACACTTCACATGGATGAGTATGCATATTGATGAATCCAGGTGTAATTGCCACATTTCCCAGATCTTCAAACGGAGCATTTTTCGGAATTTTTGTGAAAAATCCAGTAACTGTATCCCCAGATACGCCTAAGTATCCGTTTTCCAAAGTTTTATGCTGTCCTTCGTCCCAGACAATGATATATTTTGCTTTATAAAACTTTACTCCTTGCATGGTTTTTTCCTCCATAATAATCAAACATATCGCGGATAGGTCATCGGATAAATTTCATCCATCCGGCGGCCATCCTCTGCTCGCAGCTCCTTCCAAGCCGCTTCACAGATTTCCTGCAGTTCTTCACAAAGTGCTGCTTCATCAATTCCGCACGCTTTTCCATCTCTTACAATACATTCGCCTTCAACATAAACTCGTGATACGGAATGTCTTGTTCCACTATATACTACATTTTTAATCACATCTCTGGCAGGGGTCATCTCAATGGTTGAAAGATCCATTACGGTGAAGTCTGCTTTTGCACCATCGCAGAGACGTCCGATGTCTGTACGGCCAAAAGCTTTCGCACCGCCAAGAGTTGCAGCATGGAAAACATCCTTTGCCTGAGTTCTGTACGTTGTATGTTCCATAGCCTTAGCCATAAACACGGCCAGTCGCATTTCCTGCAGCATATCAGAAGGGAAGGTGTCATTTCCCATTCCCATATTCACACCTGCATCTCGATACTTACCAAATGATTCCAGGCAAGTACCTACACGAATAAACGGTGTCGGACTATGAGCGACATTTGTGTGAGAGTCACCCAATAACTTCAGATCTTGCTTTCCGCGGATAAACACCTGGCTATGTCCTGTAGTAAATACACAATGGGCAATTACTACATCTTCTCCCAACATTCCCGTATCCGCACAAAGTTGTATTGGTGTTTTCCCATGAATTCTTACACAACCTTCAACTTCTGCTAAATCTTCCGCTGCATGGATGGTAATACCAACGCCTAAACGATCAGCCAGCCGCCTCGTTTCTTTAAGCATTTCCGGTGTACAAGTCATGGTTTGTGTCGGTCCCAACATGATATGAATACGTCCGTCAAAAGTATTATCATAGTCTTTTACCAAAGACTCAGCCTCTTTAATCCTCTGGAAGCCCTCTTTCTCATCAAAGTTATATTTGATTGAATGTCCGTCTGGGGAATACCAGATACTCCTTTCTTCCATTCGGTCTCCTGCGCGAATTCCTGCACCTACGTACGCTCGAATTCCCATCTTTCCCGCAGTTTCTGCCTCCAATCTGGAATATGGTCCACCATAAATCAAAGAGGTTGTACATCCGCTTTTTACCAATTCAATTAAGTTAAGTTGGGTTTGCAGTTC
>CAKQVC010000064.1 GCA_934277655.1 uncultured Clostridia bacterium | reverse complement strand
TCTACCAAAAGCCGAGCCTCCGGAACTTCTACTGCACCATCTAGCAGCTCAGCAATTCGCTCACGCAGCTTATTCATGTAATTTTCAGCAACCATCGGGGCTCGTTCTTCAATTTCGTCAAGCAGCTTCTTGACATTTCTGCCTTTTATCAGCAAATCTTCCGCCAGCTTTTCCCCTTCCACGGTCCGCATATGTTCCAGGTTGGAAACAGCTTCGCGGGTTGGTACTAAAATAGCTTTTGTAATTTCTTCTTCATCTGCAGCGTCAGGAATCGCTTTCATTACGTCCGGAAGACCTGCAAGGTATGTAAACGTCAACTCGCCTCCCAGATCAAACTCCTCCCGCAAAGCCATCAGATTCTCGTAATACTGCTTTGCGATCATCGTATTCAGCTTGATATTAACGTCATCTTCCGTGATGTTTTCGACTATGATAGAGACATCTACCTTGCCTCGGCGAATTTTTTCCTTAACCGCAGCCTTTACCTTATCCTCTGCGAACCCATATCGGCGGGGCATTTTTACGGTAATATCACAATAACGGTGATTGACGGATTTGATTTCAACCACAATATTCCTCTTGCCGTCTGTATATTCGCTTCTGCCAAAGCCGGTCATGCTTCTTATCATGTTTATCCTCTGCTTTCCTGCGATGATTCTCTGTTCGTCTATCGCATACATTTTATATGTTCTGTTCTGCCTTCGCCTTTCGGCTCGCCATTCACAGTGCCAAGAACATTATACCGCAAAATGGGCGGAATAAAAAGGGTTTTTACAATTCTTCTCTTTTATGATATATTATTCTTTAGAGATTTTACAGAAGCAGGCTCCGAAAAATATCTGCAGCCGGCATTTTCTGTTCTTTGGAGGAAGATAAATGGCTTTTGATGGCATCGTTACCCGGGCAGTTGTCCGGGAACTACAGGAAAAAATTTCACTCGGAAAAATCGAAAAAGTTTACCAGCCCGAGGCTGATGAACTGGTTTTTCATATACACACAAAAAAAGGAAATCTGAAGCTCCTTGCTTCGGCAGGCTCTGCACATGCCAGAGTCCACTTTATCAAAGAAAATCCGGTTAACCCGCCGGCTCCACTTTCTTTCTGCATGCTGCTCAGAAAGCATCTGCAAGGTAGCCGTATCACGGATATTCAACAAAAAGACTCGGAACGTATCATTGAAATTTCACTGGAAACACTCAATGAACTGGGCTTTACCGTTTCGAAGAAACTGATCTTTGAGATCATGGGCAAACATAGTAACATCATTCTTACCGATCTTGCTTCCGGTAAAATCATTGACTCAATCAAACGAGTTTCCTTTGATGTGAACAGGGTTCGCCAGATTCTGCCCGGTATGATCTATCAGTATCCGCCTCAGCAGGAAAAAATACCTTTCCGTAAGATTACTGCAGAAGAGCTACGTTCTCTTCCATCTGATGGGAAATTCATTCTCCGTTCGGTCGGCGGGATTTCGCCTGCATTCGCAGAAGAACTTGCCGGACGAGAAGATTTAGAACGTGCTGCCTATTTTGAAAGTGTCAAGACACTGATCGAAAGCGGTATTGAATCTGCCTATGTCTACGAAGAAGCGGATGGTAAACCGATGGACTTCTACCCTGTACGGCTGACGGATTACGAAAATAATCTGCTCGTTCATACATTTCCGGATTTAAGCGAAGCCATGGAGTATTATTTTTCAAAAAAAGAATCTTCCAATCAAGGTCGTCAAAAATCCCATGACCTGATCAAATCAGTCAATACCAGCCTGGATAAGATGTATCTGAAAAAGAAAAGGCTGTCTGAAGACTTACTAAAAGCTGAAAACTCAGAAGATTTAAGATTGTATGGCGAACTTCTTACCGCCAATCTCCACCTGGTCCAGCCCGGCATGAAAAACGTAACGGTAACTAATTACTATGATGGTTCTGAGTTAAATATTCCCCTTGACGTGAGGCTTTCCCCGGGAAAAAACGCCCAGCACTATTTTAAAAAATATGCAAAAGCAAAAACGGCAGTTAAGGAAAAACATATCCAACTGGATGAAAATGAAAATGAGATCAAATATCTGGAATCAGTTCTTTCTTTCCTCGAAAACACCAATGATGTGAAGGAGATTGATTCTATCCGTAGTGAATTGGAAGAGACTGGCTATGTCCGCCGCAGGAAACGTGCAGGAGGATTTAAAGAAAAGAAATACAAGCCGGAACCATATAAATATACGCTGTCGAATGGTCTATCGGTTCTAGTCGGCAGAAACAATAAAGAAAACGATATCCTTACCTTAAAGACAGCCGGAAACAAAGATTTATGGCTTCATACCAAGGATATTCCCGGGTCTCATGTGATCGTACAATGCCATGGGAAGGAAGCGGATGAAGCAACGATTTATGAAGCCGCTGCGATTGCCGCTTATCATAGCAAAGCCCGCACATCAGAAAACGTACCGGTTGATTATGTTCCTGTAAAATATGTAAAGAAGCCCGCCGGTGCTAAACCAGGTATGGTTATTTTTACCAATAACCGTACAGTCTGGGTCAACCCGGGTCTGCCCAGAGATAATCAGGAAGAAAATTAAACTAAAATACAGCAAAACCCCTTCCGCAGAATTTTCTAAAAGCTGCAAAAGGGGTTTTTCTTGCTATAATCGTATTATACCGAAAGCCACCAAAAAAATCAAGACATTTTCTTAGCGTTTTTTCACTTTTTATTAACCTTTTCTTAACACATATTGACGCTGACTTTTCCTCTTATTTTTTGTCATCCCGCCTGCAGACCAGCTGTCTGCTAAGAGAAGACTCCCCGAAAGGATCTGTTTTGCGCAGTACCGCAGATTTTATTCGCTCTTAATTGCTTCCAGTGCAGAGATTTTCACAGCTTTGTTTGCAGGATAGTATCCCGATATCAGACCGATCAGGATCGAAAAAACAATGGCAAACAGAATCAGCCACGGCGGCACCACTGAAATACGGCTGACGCCTTCGCCACCCATGATCGCCATTATCAGAGCCTCCTTGGTAAATCCCATTCCGATAGATACCATATCTATGACCCAGGAAATCCCCAGACTGACGATGCTGCCAAAGATGCCGCCCAGCAGTCCTATCATTCCGGCCTCCATCAGGAACATGGCACGAATATCCCGGACATAGCACCCAAGGGCTTTCATAATACCAATTTCTTTTGTTCTTTCTGAAATAGACATGATCATAGTATTCGTAATGCCGATTGCCGCAACAAACAGCGAAATCGCACCCAATCCGCCAAGCATCAACTGAGTCTGTCGTGCACTCTTTTCCATTTCTTCCCGCATGCTGGACATGGAGTACGTGTTATATCCCATCCCTTTAATCTGTGCTTCAACATCCGCTACCGTGTTGATGTCTGTTGCCTTGACGTTCATGCTTGTATATTCCGTCTTACTTACCGGCATTCCTGTCATAGTCGAAATAATGTCTTTCAGCGTTGCAATGCTTACCATCAGACCCTCGGATGTTTCATATCCTTTTCCGTAGTCTTCCTTTACAAGACCGGTTACCTGAAGTTCCCTCTGATAAGTATTTTCGTTGCTGTCCGTCAGCTCCAGCGTAATGGGCGTCTTCAGCGGATCGAAATATGGATCGTCAATTTCACCGATTTGATTTCCATTCTCATCGTACTCTCCCCATCGATCTACCATATTGCTGCCATCTGGAAGCAGACTGTCTTTAAAGCTGTATGCCAGATACTGACCGCCGACAGCTTCATCTTTTCCCGTTGTCGCAGTCTTCCCTTCGAGAAATTCATATCCCATATCCTCAAGTGCTTCTGTCTCGACACCCATAATGGTCGGATAGTCTATATTTTGATACCGGTTATTGGCACCCGCATACAGTTTAGCGGTATACTCGCCTAAATCCATCTTAGGAAGAACTGCCTGCACACCAGGAATCTCAGAAAAAGAATTCCGTGCATTGTCATCCAGCTTCATTACCTTACCATCTGAGGATGTACCCTGGGATACCTCAATAATGGTCAGATCCCCCATGTTTTCCAGCATGCTGTTCATGGATTCCGACATGCCGATGCCGATGGATACCATGACGATAATGGAACAGCATCCGATAAACACTCCCAGAACCGTTAAAAATGTGCGCCCTTTTCTTCTCTTTAGATTCTCAACGCACCTTCTCCAAATATCCGAAAATCTCATGCTATATCCCCTTTATTTTCCTTCTGTATCCGTTTTTACGGTCTGCTGTGTTGTTTCGGCTGTATTGGCCTGTGCGTTAGTGTCCATGCTGCCAAGCTCTTTATCCCAGCTGTCCCAGAGTTCCTGCTCTTTTTTCGCTGCCTTTGCTTTCTTTCTTTTCTTTATAACGATCAGCGCAATTACCGCAGCGACTGCAGCTGCAATGGCTCCCATCCACCATTTAAATCCGCCCTGGTCCTCTTCGCCCGGATCGTCCGTTCCCGGATCATCCATGCCCGGATCGTAAGGCTCTGCTGCCTGTACGTTAAGCACTACCGGAAAAATTCTTTCTTTCGAATCTCCGTTTCCGTCTTCATAGGAAACCTTGATGGTCACTTCCTGTTCGCCTTCTTCCATCGGCGTTACAACCATTGCAATCGTCCCGCTCTTTCCCGCTTCCAGATTTCCGATATTCTGCGTGGCAGTTGCAGTTTCCACATTGCCTTCCACATCAGCTGTCAGATTGGCGATCTCTGTCTTACTCTTATTTACATAGTTCAAAGTCAGCGTTACTTCTTCGCCCGCTGTAACAGATTCCGGTACGACTGGCTTGGTAATTTCAAAGCGATCCGGCTGATACACCGGTACAGAAAGTTTAATGTCAGTTGTTGCGGAGGTTCTCTTCTTATGATCTAAATACTCATATTTAAAATTGATAGAAACCACCGGAGAACTATCGGTTACGGTCTTTAAGGTTTTCATCGGAAGACTGACCGTTTTTGATTTTCCTGGTTTGATCTTGTTGAAGAAAAAGGTATTCGATGATCCGTTCATCATCAAGCCTTCGCCTGCATCTACAGTCACTACCATATTCTCTGCACTGATAGAACGGCTGGTGTTCTTGAAACGGAAAGACAGATTGAATTTGTTTCCTGCCGCAACCGATGCTCCGCCATAGTCAAAGTGGGAAACGATGATATTCGGCAACGGGCTTGCTGTCTGTTCTTCTTCTTTTTTCTCTTCTTTCGCCTTTTTTACATAAGCAGGTACAGAAATCCTTCCTGTAGAGCTTCCTGCTGTCGTAGAAACCCTGTTATAGTAGTTAAACTTGATCTCTGCATCTATGTACTGGCTTGCACTTGCCACCGGGTCCACTGCTTTGACCGTGACCACAACGGTTTCACTTGCCCCTGCCGCAAGGTTCTTAAGCTGTGCCTGAGAACTTGATCCTGTCAAGATCAGAGAATCCGATGCGGTAAAGGATACCACCGGATCCTGAATCGTTACAGTTCCTGCATTTTTAACGGTTACAGCAATAGCACGGCTTTCTCCCGCTTTAATGTCAGCTCCCAGCTCATTACGGCTAAAAACAACTCTCGGCTCCGGAAGCGGATCCGGAGTTGGTGTCGGCGTCGGGTCTACTGTAGGTTCGGTATATTCCTTACATTCGGAAATGGTCGTCTCAAGATTTTGATAACCGGATCCCTTCTTTACCATCAGGCGCAGGGTATTCCCGCTACCCTTGTAAGTAAGGCCCTGGATTTCCACCTGAAACTTAAAAGTTCCTGAATCGCTCTGTGTCGCTTTCTGGATTGTTCCGCCGCTGAAGCTGTCCACCAGACGATCCAGATCCAGATCGTTAATATTCAGCTCGCTTCCATCTGTCGCATTATACTTAACGGTCAACGTGATATTAACCTTGCTTCCTTTGGTTATATAGCTTGAATTAACCGCATATTCGGTCACTTCAAAGCTGCCTTTCAGGCCTTCCCTGCTCGCACTTCTACTCTCCGACGCAAATGCCGGTACTATCATAGTCAGCACCATCATCAGTGCCACCACAAGACTAAAACTCTTCTCCCAGATTTTTCTCATTTCTTCATTCCCCTATCTTAATTTTTTTCTGCATTTTCTGTTCTCACATCGCCAATGATCTGCCCATCGACAAGTGTAACGATCCTGTCTGCGTAAGTCGTCATCTCTGGATCGTGAGATACCAGAACGATCGTCTGATGGAAAGTTCTTGCAAACTTCCGGATCATCTCCATGACTTCTTTCGTTGTTTTCGTGTCCAGGTTTCCTGTCGGTTCATCCGCAAACACAATATCAGGTCTGCTGATAAAAGCCCTTGCAATGCCGGCTCTCTGTTGTTGACCTCCGGACATCTGCCCCGGAAAATGGTTCATTCTGTGCTGCAGCCCTACCCGATAAAGCATTTTTTTTGCCTCCAGTTCCCGGACATCTTTGGGCACTCCTTTAAACATCAGCGGCATCGCCACGTTTTCAACAGCTGTCAAATCTTTTAGCAGATTATATGACTGAAAAACGAATCCGATATGGCTCTGTCTGAAAGCCGCCAGCTGATTTTCATTCATCCTGGATATGGACTGGCCTTTGATCAGCACCTGTCCCCTGGTTGGTTTTTCCAATCCTGCCAGCTGATTGAGCAAGGTACTTTTTCCGGAACCGGACGTCCCGAAAATACAACAGATTTCGCCTCTGTTGATTGTCAGATTGATGTTTTTCAAAGCAATAACATGCTCCTCCCCCATCACATAAACCTTGCTCAGATTCTGCACAACAATGGCAGGCATCTGATTACTCTGTTTTTCTTTCATCCCCTGTTATACCCCTTTGATAAATTCGATCGCTTTTTGGATGACCTCTTCTCCGGTTTGACCGTCTGGTCCTCCATTATGAATCTCATGGTAGTAGCCCGGCCACTCGATTAAGGTAAAAGTCTCCGGATTCTGATGCTTTGCGAATGCCCGGCTGCCTTCTATGCTGCAGATGAGGTCATCGGTTCCATGCATGAGAAGACATGGTGTATTCCTTGCCCTGCCATTATCCTCATTTGTTCCTTTTTCCAATGCCTGACCGATGGTAAATCCTTCATATGCGCACTGTGCTGTTGCATAAGGGTGCACAAGCGGATCTTCCTTATATGGTCTGACATATTCCACATTGCCCAGCTTTTCTTCCGGGAATTCAGACTTTATTTTTACCTTCGGCAGATCTGTTTTTAAAACTTTCATAGCCTGATACAAGACTCCGCTAACCGGTCTTACCAGCCTGATCCAGGGTGCAGAAATCACATATCCTGCAGGGATGTCATTGTGTCCGCCTCTTGCCCGGTAGTCAAGGGTAATATTTCCACCCATGCTGTGTCCATACATGACGATCGGTACCCCCGGATAAAACTCCTGTGCGTATTCCACCAATGCGTCAATATCTTTCAGAACCTCTTCTCTGGGTGCACAATGTCCGCGTACTCCCTGCGTCCGTCCGTGTCCTCTCAGATCCATGGACACTACCGCAATGCCTTCTCTGTTAAAATAATCTGCAACTCTCGAAAACCTTCCTGCATGTTCGCCGATTCCATGGATCAGACATACGACATGATGTGGATTTTCGCAGGGAAAATGATACCCCTGTACGGCTTTTCCCCTTTTATCAAAGTCAAACAGCTGGTACATTTTTGTCTCCTTTCTTTCCGGCAGATACGGAAAGTGATTTCTTCCTGATTCTCTGCCGCTCTTCTTCTTTGTTCTCTTTCTTACAAGTCGATTTACAAAAAATTACATAAATTCAACATTTTTTCTGCATATTTTGACATTTTTTTTACGACTCCCTTTTTTTCACTCCATGTTTATTGTATGCTTATCTTACGCCAAGACCTGGCTTTCAAATCATACAACGGAGGTATAGAAAAATGAAATCAAAATGCAATTGCACTCTATGCGGGAATAAACTCTATCATATCACGCCGTTTAAAAGCGGCTATGTATGTGAAAGCTGCATTGATTATGTAAAAGCTCAGGACTAGGTGGACGTCGGACCCTTCCGACAGAAAAAAACAGGTGCTAAAATCATATCTACTCCCCCTGCATTTTCATAAAACTTGCAGGTTGCTTACACACACAATACCCACATGCAGCATTATTCCCAGAGAGACCATTATCGGTCTCTCTTTCCTTTTTTCAAAGATTTGAACTCGGCACGATACCCACTACTTCTTTTAGATGAAGTTTTTTCAGTTCTTTGTTTTCTGCCTGCAGAGTTTTTCTTTACTGCTTCCTGTAAGTTGGATGTTTTTCCCTGTGATTTTGTTTCACGTTTTTTTCGATTTTTTTCAACTCGTTCTGCGTGTTTTTCTCTGCCAATACGTTTTTTAGTCTTCGCTTTCATAACGGAATAACCGAATCTGCCCAACGGATTTTTTTTGATCCCCATGTATTCTCCATGAACATATGCCATGAGTCCTGCTTCTGCCAGATTGATTTTTCCTTTTTCATCGACAATATTTTTATCGGCTTTCACATTGACGATCTCTGCTACAAACATATCATGGGATGGATACTCATGAATTTCGATGACCTTGCATTCCAGATTCAGCGGAGATTCTCCGATCCCAGGGCAACTTACAACTTCCGATGGTTCCGGCGTCAGATTCATTTCAGCAAATTTATCAATATCACGCCCAGATTTAACTCCGCAGTAATCTGCCGCAAAAGTCAGTTCTTCATTGACCAGGTTGATAACAAACTCTCTGTTTTTTCGGATCAGTTCATGAGAATGTCTGGATTTTCTGACGGAAACATACGTCAGAGGAGGTGTAGAATTTATGATTCCTGTCCATGCAATCGTAATAACATTTTTTTCTTCGTCCTCTCCGCAGCTTACCATCACTGCAGGCAGTGGACTTATCATAGCACCCGGTTTAAAACTTTTTTTCATATTGCTTCTCCATTATCTCATTCTTTCATTTTCTTTTAATTTTTTTCACGCAGTTTCTTCAAAATATTCTCGAAAACTTCCGGTCTTGGACTGCTAAACTC
>CAKQVC010000063.1 GCA_934277655.1 uncultured Clostridia bacterium | reverse complement strand
GATATGGATGGCAAAGGCACCGTCTACGCCTTCTGCTGCACCATCCTCCAGCATTGCTTTCGCACCGGCTGCGATTTCTTCTGCCGGCTGGAAAGCCAGTTTCACTGTTCCCGAAAATTCTTTTTTCATATCATTTAAAATATGTGCTGCTGTCAGAAGCATGGAAACATGACAGTCATGCCCGCATGCATGCATCACACCTTCATTCCTGCTTGCGTAAGGGGCTTTCGTCTGTTCTTCTACTGCGATGGCATCCATATCTGCACGGAGCAAAATCGTTTTTTCCAAGGTTTTCTTCTGAGCTATTTTCCTTTTTTCGCCCCGGATGGTTGCCAGGATTCCCGTTTCAAGTCCACATGGTCTCCATGAAATCCCCATTTTATCTAATTCACTTTTTATGAATGCACTCGTATGGTACTCGCGTTTGCTCAGTTCCGGATTCGCATGGAGTGCATGCCTGGTTTCGATGATATACTTATGGTATTTTTTTGCAGTTGTCTGTAGATTCTTCATATACTAACCCCTCACTTTCTTTCCGTATTTTTATGTATAGATTATATCTGACAAACTGACTCGTGTAAAGTCGAAACCTGTAAAATTCCCGTATAGTATTTTTCGATCACCTCTGATGCATTTTCGCATAATTTTTTTATGTTCTTATGCATTCTTAATTCCAAGAATCTTTCTGGCTTCATCCGGAGTTGCGATACCAAACCCTGCTGCACGGATGATCTCGGCTGCACGCTGCACCAGCTGGCTGTTAGATTTTGCGAGGATGCCATGGGAATAATATACGTTATCTTCCAGACCGACCCGGATGTGGCCGCCTAGTGCAAGTGCTGTCAGCATTACTGGGATATGCGCCTTGCTTAGGCCGCTTGCTGACCATGTTGAACCTTCCGGAAGCTGCGAATGGAGGTATACAAGATTTTCCACCGTTCCTGCCATTCCGCCCGGCGCGCCCATGATGAACTGGAAGTGGCACGGCGCTTTCAGCACTCCTGTTTTCATGTAATATTTGGCATTGTCCAGCATTCCCACGTCGAAAATTTCGATTTCCGGTTTCGTGCCGGTTTCCTGATACAGCTTTCCCAGATTCTCGAGGAACTGCGGATTGTTTTCAAAAACGGTCTTATGCAGCCAGTTGAGGGTGCCGCAGTCGTAAGAGCCCATTTCCGGTTTCAATGTGCGGAACGGCAACATTCTAGTTTCATCGGCTGCCATGCCGTCCAGCGAGTGTCCGCCGGAGGATGTGATATTGATGATGACATCGCACCGCTCCCTGATCAGCTTAATCGTTTTTTCAAACAGGTCTGTCCGCATGGTCGGTCGTCCCTCTTCATCTCTCATGTGAAGATGCACCACCGCCGCACCTGCTTTCCAGCATTGATATGCGTCCTCCGCCATTTCTTCCGGTGTCATTGGGATCGCCGGATTGGTGGATTTATCACCCCAATTTCCTGTCAGTGCTGCTGAAATAATACGTTTATCTTCCATAATATACCTCCATATTCGTGCAAATGCGCTTCATTCTCTGCTTTTTGTTCTTTGCTTTTTGTTTTTACTTCTTGATTTTCGTCTTTTTTCCGTTTTGGGAAACTATTCGGCATGCTCCGATTGCTCCGGTAAACATGAGTCCAATGTCTCCAAAACATCGGTCTCGTCCAATGAGATTTTCCTTCTCTGCGAACTTCCCCGCAAAATATATATGCATATTTCGTGCCACTGTCATATTTTTTCTTTCGCCCGGCCATACTATACAGTAATCACGATAATGATCATCTGCTCTTCACATAGTAATGAAGAATATCAGTCACTGCATCATATCAATGGTCTTGAATTATGATTGCAGCATGGCTGCCATGCTGAGATTAAGTTCTTCCTTTCCCGACGTAATACATAATCGTAATCCATTGATAAGGAGTTTCATATGAAAAATTCAAAGAGATCAAATAAACCGAGTGAATCAAGTCGATCAAATAAAAACAACCCTGCGGCTGACAGTGCGGCGGTTGACAATACCGCAGACAACAATACCTTGTCCTTTTCCAAACTGACCGCCATGATCATCGGCTCCACCATCGGCGGCGGGATTTTCACGACAGCCGGCGATATGGCCGCTTCCGGCGCACATACAGGAAGTGTCCTCATCGGCTGGGCGATCTGCGGTATCGGCATGTTCTGCCTGATGATGTGTTTTTTCGGACTTAACCGCATCAGACCCGACCTTACCAACGGCATCTACAGCTATGCTAAAGAAGGCTTCGGCGAATTTGTCGGATTCAACTCTGCCTGGGGCTACTGGGTCAGCGCCCTCCTTTGCAACGTATCCTATACTACCCTGCTTTTTGGTGCACTGGGGCATTTCTTCCCTGTGTTCGGCAGCGGAAACAACATCATCTCCATCGTTTGTGCCTCTGTTCTCATCTGGCTTCTCAACTGGCTGATCCTCAAAGGTGTACAGGAAGCTGCCGCCCTCAATATCTTGACCACGATCGCCAAGCTGATCCCGATTTTTATCTTTCTGATCGCAGTCATCTTTCTCGGCGCTTTCAAGCCGGCAGTCTTTGTCGATAACTTCTGGGGTCAGGACGGACCCGCACCGATTCCTCTTTCCAACCAAATCAAAGCAACCACATCTGCAACGGTATGGTCTTTCATCGGCGTGGAAGGAGCCGTCGTTCTTTCTGCCCGCGCCAAGCGTTCCTCTGACGTAGGAAAAGCCTCCCTCACAGGTTTTCTGGGAATCTTTGCGATTTACGTTCTCGTTGCCATCCTCAGCATGGGCGTTCTGACTACGGAACAGCTCGCACAGCTCAAAAGTCCTCAGATGGCAGGAATCCTCGCAGATATTGTCGGTCCATGGGGTGCCGCCGTTGTCAACATCGGTGTGATCCTTTCCCTTGCGGGTGCACTTCTGGGATGGACCATCCTGGCAGCCGACTGTCCATATTCTGCGGCACAGCAAGGCGTCTTCATGACAGCCTTTGCCCGTTCCAACGAAAACGGCTCGCCCGCTTTCGCCCTGTATCTGACCAATGGCCTGATCCAGCTTTTCCTGATCGTCATTTATTTCAGTGCATCTACCTATCAGGTTTTCTACACCCTCAGCACGACCATGATCATGATTCCATATTTTCTCAGTGCATTATATTATCTGAAGGTTTCTCTTGCAGGAGATGGCTTTGACCTTGTCTCAAAATCTTCCGGCTCCGGTGTTTCCCTTGCGTCTGCACGTTTTTTCGCAGTCGTCGGAACTCTGTACGGCATCTGGATGCTCTATTCTTCCGGACTGGAGTTGACCTTCATTGCATCTGTCCTGTACGCACCGGGGATCATCGTCTTCGCTTTAGGCAAAAAAGAAAGAGAACATCCAGTATTCGAACGTTCTTACGAAATGTGGCTGGCAATCTTGCTGGTAGTTCTTGCCTGCATTGCGATTTTTATGATCGTCTCCGGACAGATCCAGCCGTTCTGATACAGCAATTTCTATTCTTGTCTGAAGCCCGGCAAACAACACCGCCAGCTTTGGTCAATCCGGCTTATGTATTTTCTCATCAAAATTTTTGTTCTGTGGTAATCATTTCAGATAAAATGGCTGGAAAGCGGATGGCAGAGGAATTTCCTCCTCCATCTGTTTTTCTGTCGCCCAGACAAAATCCCCTTCCGCTCCCTCTCCCTGCTGACTGCAGGTAATATAATATCCTGTCATATGCCACTCCACATGGGAAAAAATATGCTTATACTCTCGCTGTCTTTCGATTCCGGCAGGGCAGCAGCCCCAATCCTGTGCCAGAGCAACCGCCTGACCGGCATCCAGCTTTTTTTCTACATTTGGATACTGATACAGACCTGAAAGCACTCCTTTCTGTTTCCGTTTCTGGACTGCTTGCTTTCCTTTATATGCCAATATGAAAACTGTCATATCCACCGTTTTTCTTTCTTTTTTCGCCTTTTTTACCGGATAATTCAAAGCCGTTCCCGCAGCTTTCGCCCCACAAAAATCTGCAACCGGGCAGGCATCGCATTTCGGCATTCCATTGGGAACACAGATGGTTGCCCCGATTTCCATCAGACCCTGTGTGAAGTTTCCGCAGTCTTTTTCTGGATACAGCTCTGCAAGCATCGCTGCATACTTTTTCTTTATAGACTGTTTCAGAATGTCAGAATCATCTTCTGTTATGCGGCTCATGACCCTGAGTACATTTCCGTCCACCGCTGCAACCTTCTGGTCGAAACAGTTGGATGCAATAGCTCCGGCTGTATAGTCTCCGATTCCCGGCAGCTTGAGGATCTCATCATAAGTATCCGGGAATACTCCGTCATATTCCGTTTCTAATATCCGAGCTGCTTTCTGCATGTTGCGCACACGATTATAGTAGCCCAGACCCTGCCAGAGCTTAAGCAGACTTTCTTCTTCTGCGTCTGCAAGACTTTTTATCGTCGGCAGTGCCTTCATCCAGCGGAGATAGTATTCCCGGACTGCTTCCACTCTGGTCTGCTGCAGCATGATCTCGGAAATCCAGATATGATAAGGTTCCCGGTCCTGCCGCCACGGCAGATCTCTTTTATTTTCGCAAAACCATTTTGTAACGGTTTTTGTAAACGTTTTATCCAGTTTCTTTGTCATTACTTATTTCTGCTCCCCTTCTGCTTTCTTATTCTTTCTCTTTCTTATTTCTTCGTCGCAGGCTCTCACTTTTGCTATTGGTAATCATCGCAGGATACGATATCGATTCTACTTTCTTTTGCTTCTTTTCTTTTTTATTTTAACCGACAGAACCGCCGGACGCAAGGAAAAACGAATTTTCCGGGCAGAAATCCTTCGACAGCAATTGCAATCAGCCGAAGTTAGTGGTACAATATTAAAATGTATAAAATCAGTTAGACAAGGAAGTGTGCGACAGACGCATTTCCTGCATAATTATATGGAGGTATTTTAAACATGTTCGCAAAATTAATCGAAACATTAAAGGCTAATCCGCGTACTATCGTTTTCACCGAAGGTACAGACGCAAGAATCCTGGAAGCTACAGCTAAGTTAAAAGCTGACGGTTTCCTGACTCCGATCCTTGTAGGTGTGGAAGAAGAAGTAAAAGAAGCTGCCGCTAAAGGTGGTTTCGATATCGAAGGCGTTCGCGTAGTAAACCCTGCTACTTATGACAAGATGGATGCAATGGTTGACACCATGGTTGAACTTCGTAAAGGTAAGATGACTGCAGAAGAATGCAGAAACAGCCTGCAGAAGGGTAACTACTTCGGTACTATGCTGGTAAAGATGGGCGATGCTGACTGTCTGCTTGGCGGAGCTACTTATTCCACAGCTGACACTGTACGTCCTGCACTCCAACTGATCAAGACAAAACCGGGCAACAAGAACGTAAGCTCCTGCTTCATCATGCAAAGAGTCCAGGATGGCGTTGATGAACGTCTCTGCATGGGCGACTGTGCTATCCAGATTGATCCGGATGAAGATGCTCTGGTTGAAACTGCTCTTGAAAGTGCTAAAACTGCTAAGATCTTCGGTATCGATCCTAAGGTTGCTTTTTTAAGCTACTCCACTAAGGGTTCCGGTAAGGGCGAAGCTGTAGATAAGGTAAGAAATGCTTGCGAAAAGGCTAAGGCTGCCGCTCCTGATCTTGCTATCGACGGCGAAATGCAGTTTGATGCTGCTGTTTCCCCGGTTGTAGGTCAGCAGAAATTCCCTGGTTCCAAGGTTGCAGGTCAGGCAAATACATTCATCTTCCCTGAAATCCAGTCCGGTAACATCGGCTACAAAATTGCTCAGCGTTTAGGTGGATTCGCTGCTTATGGTCCTATCCTTCAGGGTCTGAACGCACCGATTAATGACCTTTCCCGTGGCTGCGATGCTGACGAAGTTTACAAGATGGCGATCATCACTGCTGCTCTTGCATAAATAATTAATTTTAAAAAACAACCACGCGTCCAACGCGTGGTTTTACTTATACCAAAAAAACGCTGTGGCACATTCCTTACCGGAATGCCACAGCGTTTTTATTATATGCATTTTTTGTCACAGAACAAGATGCTACTTGTTCCCATCCTTTGCAAAAAGTACTTTGCAGCCGTCAACAGCCAGAATAATCGCTAATACCAGGATTGGAACAATCAGCACGCACTGCAGACCTTCTACGATAGCTGTCCCTTCTCCTGCCATCAGAAGCTGAACATTGGAAATGAATTTCAGAACCAGTGCAGAGCCGGATGTAATCAGCATGAAGAACATCGGAATATATAACATGGAATGTTTCTTTCCTGCATGTTTGAGCCAGCATGCCACAGCCAGAAATGCCGGTACTGCAACCAACTGGTTACAAGCCCCAAACAATGCCCAGATCTTCGTGTAGCCTGCGATCGTAAGAAGTGCCGCTGCACCAATCGTGATTGCTGTTGCCACATACATATTGCTCAGAACATTTGGTGAGCCATCTTTATTGGTTGCAAACATTTCCTGGAACAGGAAACGTCCCAATCTCGTTGCTGTATCCAGTGATGTCAGTGCAAATGCAGAAATCGCCAGAAGTAAGACTGTATGTGCGGTTCCTTCTGGGAAACCGATCTTACCAAGCATCGTAGAAATGCCTGCCGCAAACACCTGTGGCGGATTCATGCCGCTCCAGCTGTCCATAGACGCACTTCCCACTGCAATCAAGGCAATAACAGCAAGAACACATTCAATCAGCATCGATCCGTACCCAATCATCTTGGCATCTCCCTCACTGTTGATCTGCTTAGATGTGGTTCCGGATGAAATCAAGCTGTGGAAACCTGAAATTGCTCCACATGCAACCGTTACGAACAGGAACGGGAACATCGGTCCGATACTGCTTGTCCAGGAAGTAAACGCTTCCAGTTCCATATTCGGATTAGTAAAGATAATACCGATGATTGCTGCCAAGATCATAAAATACAACAAAAAGCTGTTCAGATAATCACGAGGCTGGAGCAAGATCCATACCGGTGCTACCGATGCAATGAAAATATAAATAAACACAACGATCAGCCATGCCGTCTTGCTGAAATAGATTGGACAGTTCATGCCGATCGCAATGCAGGCGATCAGAAGTGCTACGCCGACAATCGTATTGATTGCCAGATGACTGGACTTTCTGTTAAACAGCCCAAATGCAACAGCCAGCGGAATAAACAGCATAGATGCCGTTGCAACCGAACCGTTCGCCGGAACCTGCTGCCCATCCGCATCAAATCCTGCAAATGTCCCCGCTACAATATCCGCAAATGCAGCGACAACCAGTATCAGAACCAGCCATGCGAAAACAGTAAAACAAATCTTCGTTCTGTGGCTGATGTTAACTTCAATAATTTCTCCAAGCGATTTTCCCTTATGACGGATTGATGCAAATAAGGAACCGAAATCCTGCACCGCACCAAAGAAAATACCGCCGATGATAATCCAAAGCAGCACCGGAACCCAACCGAATACAGCCGCCTGGATTGGCCCGTTAATCGGACCTGCTCCTGCAATAGACGAAAAATGATGTCCCAAAAGCACTTCTTTGTTAGCCGGGACATAATCTACACCGTCTTCCATCTCGTGTGCCGGAGTCGGTCGTTTGACGTCTACACCCCAGGACTTGGCAAGATAGGAGCCGTATGTAACGTATGCGATCACAAAAACTGCGATCGAGATTAATAAAATTGCTACACTGCTCATAGCAAACCTCCAGTAAATAAAATGTTATAAATATATAAATTGTTATCCAACCAGCGTCTGATAGGTTTTTTCAAGAACCTTGCCGCTGCCGTTGGTAATAACCACGTTATCAGCCGTCGATACAAGAACCAGCCGTGTCTGCATGTATCCTCGCAAATTCCACTTATACGTCCGGTCAAACTTGTATTTCTTCGCAAAACGTTTCACGTCGTCATTTATTTTTTTGTCAGTGATCAAAACAACGGTCAGGTAAGTGTACATATGATTTTTCGGTGGGTATTCTTCCCCTTTCCTCACAAAATACGGTTCCGCTTTTTCCCGCAGCCATTTGTCCAATTCTTGTAGACGGAACAGATCCAGCTCCGTTTCAGCTTCCTGTTCGGCTTCTTTTTTCATTTCAGGATTTTCTTCACACTCTGCATGCCCTGCTTCCACAGCAGGTAATCTGCCATCTGTCATAGCTTCGGATCTGACCGCCTGCACAAACAGATGCTCCTGGCAGTTTGCCTCCCAAAGCGTTGCCTTCTTCGAAAGGACGTATCTGGAATTATCCACGTTGAAATGACCATACAGATTGACCTGTCTGCCTGCACAATCTGAATTTTCTTCCAGATCAAACGTTGCCGTATACATTTTTTTCAGTTTTGATAAAATCGTTTCGGCAGTCATTTCGAAGCTCCTCTCCGTTTCATATTTCTCCTGATGTTTCCCGACATTTCTGAATAGATAATTCAGGGGTGCGTGAAGGAGAATCCCAAGACCTCTCTTTGTTTGTCACTAACAACTCCGAAATTAAATGTAGTACTATTACCACAAAAAGTCAATAGATTTTTTATAAAAAATCACAAGTAATATAAAATATCTGCATATTTTCCGTTTATCTCCCTATTCCATAGAAAGATGTCAGGTCTCCGCCAGCTTTCTGCTCTGCCTGTCATCTCTATTCACAAAGCACCGCCGAGCAGTCAGCCTTTTGGCTCGAGTTGCCCGGGACTCACCGAATTTACTGGGCCTGTAGCATCTGCTGAGTCTGCCGCACTTAATGTCTGCGTTGTACTGCTCGTGATACCTTTTCCCATATTCGGATGATCGAAAGAATACACCTGATCCCATGCAAACAACCCAATAAGCACTACACACGCACAAACAGCCATCTTCGGCTTTAATTTTCGGATCCAGTTATCAATTGCCGGTGCAACCAGATAAACGAATGCCATGCCACCTACCCCGAAGACAAACAGACCCTCTGCACAGATTCTTCCGTTCAGGTTCAGAAAATATCCACTGTAATCCCACCATCGAGTACCGCCAAAATACATTTCCATAAAGAAGGAAGTAAAATATTCAACCACACCGCAGACCAGAACCGTAGCTGCAAACTCCTTGCCCGGCGAGCGACGGAACCTGTAGAGCAACGTAAGGATTAACACGCCACCT
>CAKQVC010000062.1 GCA_934277655.1 uncultured Clostridia bacterium | reverse complement strand
ATAATAGGCTTCTGTTAGTTTACGACTGATGGAACGCACCTGCATGGAATCGGTCAGATAAAGGTTTCTGGCCAGCTGCTGGGTAATAGTACTGGTTCCGCTGATCGAGCCGCCATGAATGACAGCATCTTTGACAGCACCGATGATACGAATTACATTAAACCCATGATGAGTTTTAAATGTCTTATCTTCCAGAGCAATAAAGGCATTCTGGACGTTTTCCGGTATCTGACTGATGTTAACTACTGTTCTGTTCTGATCTGCAAAAACATTATCGATAACTTCCCCTTTGTCATCATATAATGTAGAACTTTGAGAAAGCAGACTGTAGATATTGTCAGTTTCAATCTTTGGAGCTTTTGAAATTACGACTCCGGCATAACCGATCACTCCAAGACAAAGCACCAGAAAAATACAAATGACAAATTTAAAAAACTGCTTTTTGTTCAGCTTATATTTTTTGCCGGATAATTCTTCCGATGATTTTTTTTCTGTTTGTGAGTTCTTCCCTTTTTTTCTTGCTTTTCTGGCAGAATGCTGATGGGTAGCTTCTTCGGCAACTTCCTGTTCCATCCGTCTGGAGCGTCTGGACTTGTGCGAAAAAGCGTCGGACTCTGTGTTTGTCTGATCTTCTGAATCGAAGTCAACATATTTACTCAAACAAATTCACCCTCTTCCTTTTGTGTATCTATATTGAAATGATTTTCAATTTTGACAGTCTGCTGGATACGCAGACTTCTTTCACCGCAGTACCAAGGTATCAGGGAAACTATGATGAAAAGATCGTTGCCTTATGAATTTCTCAACAGGCAATTAACATAATCATTATACCATATCAAGAAGTAAATTCCAAACAATTTCCTTTTGCAATACGAAATAAATGCATAGAATTGGAAATAATTACTGGGATTGTTGCACAAAAGGCTAAAATGGTATATAATGTAATTGATTTTAGCGTCGGAAAATGAGGTAAAATGAGACGGAAATGTTTTCTTGTATTCCTGATTGCCGTATGTGCAGCTTTCTTTCTGGACTATGTGGATTTTGATATTCTGAGCAGGGAAAAACAGTTGGATTATGAAAATAGTAAAGAATATATCGTGAGAGTTGAGAAAATTGCAGAAAAGGTTTATTCGAAAGCAGATAGCGCAGATGGAGAATCTTCCGCATCTGTGAGAAAACAGCAGGAACGACAGGTGCAGCTGATTTTGATTGCAAGGTTGCTTTCTGTTGACGGTAGAAAGATAAAAAAGTGGGTAAACATCCGGCTTACTTGTCCAGCAGTATCTACAGATTCGGCAGAGGCTGTGAATCCAGGAACTCTGTACAGACAGAACCTGCGCGTGCAGTGCAGTCTGGAAAAGCCGAATGAAGCAGACAATCCCCACTGCTTTGACTATCGACGGTATTTAAAATCCAAGAATGTATACGGTATAGGAAAAATCGGTTCTTATGAGGTGTGCAGCAAACAATTTTCTTTATGGGAAAAATATGCCCGTATGTTGCTTTGTAAACGCTTTGAAATGGAACAGCAGCTGGACGAAAAAACGCGTGGCATTGTGACAGGCGTTTTGTTTGGGGATACGGCATGGCTGGATGAAGATGTCTATGAACAGTTTCGCAGCAACGGCACCGCACATATTTTAGCGGTCAGCGGGCTCCATGTTGGTATATTATACGGCCTGTATCGACGGTTTTTCGGAAAAGAACTCACTCCTTTTTCTGTCATCGTGCTTGCGGCAATGCTGCTGACCTATAGTGAGCTGTCCATGTGGAGCACATCGGTTGTCCGTGCGTCTCTGATGATAGGTATGCAGGTTGTCGGACGGGCAGCGGATCTGAGATATGATATGCTGACAGCATTGAGCGCATCTGGACTTGCCATGATGATCCGGAATCCCTATGTTGTGCTGGGAACCGATTTTCAGATGTCTTTCCTTGCAATCGGATCGATTACTTTTTTCAGCAAGCTTATCCCGAAAAGGGTACCGGAGGGGCTGGCTTCTGTTATGGCAGTTAATGGAGGGCTGGCATTGTATCAGGTTTATCAGTTTAACTTTATTTCCGTCACAGCGCTGGCTGCGAACATCCCGGTCATTTTCCTGACAGGTTTTCTGATGCCGGCAGCTCTGGCCGGCTATGCGGCATTTTTCTGTGGAATGAATTCACTTTTTTCCTTTTTTAAAGGAACTGCAGAGTCTGCTGCAAGTCTGCTAGTCATGGTAAACAGTGCGACTGCAATCGGGGGAAAAGGTGGATTGGATTGTGACAGTCCTCCGGCAGCGCTCGCTGTACTTGTTTGTGTGTTGTTGTTCTTTTTGGCATCGGAAACTTTCTGGATATGGAAAGAGCGCAGAGATTATAAAAAGGTTGCTTGCTGTCTGCTTTTGATAACAGCAGTGTCCCTCGGAGCAGGAATATACAGTTACTGTCCGGTTTCACGTGCACAGGTCGTTTTTGTCAATGTAGGGCAAGGGGACTGTCTGCATATCCGTGATGGGAAAACAAATATTCTCATTGATGGCGGCGGGTCTGCACGCTATAATGTCGGAAAAAAGATATTAAAACCCTATCTTCTTAAAAACCGGGTATCGTCCATTGATCTGGCACTTGTTACCCACGAACATACGGATCATTATCAAGGAATTAAAGAACTTCAAAAATGCTTTCCTGTGGAAAAGGTTGCGGTGGGAAATACCGCAAACAAAAAATTTTGCACAGAAAATGGATTGACGATCACGACTTTGTGGCCGCTTATGATCCCGAAAGATGAAGGACAGGATAAAAATCACATGTGTTCAGTTTTTCGCATTGATTATAGAGAAAGGCGGATTTTGGTGACCGGAGATCTGGACGAAGAAGGTGAGAGACAGATGCTTCATTATTATAAAGGGACAAATGAGATGAATGCGGATATTCTCAAAGTCGGGCATCATGGCAGTAAAACCAGTACATGCGAAGCGTTCCTGGATGCTGTGCAGCCGAAAGCAGCGGTCATACAGGTGGGAAAAAATTTATATGGACATCCGGCATCGGAGATCTTGGAGCGTCTGAAAAAGAGAGGAATAAAAGTTTATCGGAATGACAGAAATGGGGCTATTGGTGTACATCTGGAAAGAAATAAGCCGCTGGAGATCAGTTGTATGAGGCCAGATACTTGAATTTTGCGTGAAAACAGTATAAAATACATAGAAACGGTAACAGATGCCCACGCAGTCTTGACGAAGACTTTTGGGCGCAAACCTTACGAGATATATGTATGATGCAGCGGCATTGTTAATTGAAGATATAGAAAAAGTAGTAAATCGACAAGATAAAAATAGAAAAGAATGGGGAAACAACTTTATGGCAGGAAGTTATAAAAATACAGAACATGCATTTAAAATTTTTAACCGGGATTTGAAAAATGGGAATTTTCCACCGGTCATCTTGATGCACGGGACGGAAGATTATCTTATTCGCTGGGCGGTAAAGTCTTTGGTAAAAAAGTATGTGAATCCTGCGGCAAAATCGCTGGATTTCGTCAAGCTGAACGAAGAGGGTACGAGTTGTGATATGATCCTGGAAGCCTGCAACACATTTTCTATGTTTTCCGAAAAAAAGGTTGTGTGGGTAAAGGATTTTCCACCATTAGTATCAGCCGCTGCAAGAGGATACACATCAGTAGCTGTTGAGGAAATAATTGAGTATCTGAATAGTCCAAGTGATGGGTGCATACTGATTTTTTCCTCAGAAAAGCTGGATGCTAAAAGTAATCTGGTCAAAGCATTGCGAAAGGCTGGGAAAGTTTATGACTTTAATAAACTGGATTATGCACAGCTGGCGGCTTTTGCGGAAAAAAGATTTCGGAATGCAGGGGTATCCATAAACAGGGATATTCTCAGGTATCTGATCGATGAAACCGGCTATTTCAATAAGGAAACGGAATACCGAATTTCAAATCTGAATAATGATATTTTGAAGATTATTGCACATTGTGACGATGGTGTTGTGACTGAAAATGATGTAATTCAGACGCTGAAAGGGGATTTGGATACTTTTGCATTTAATTTTCTTGACAGCATCAGCAGCCGTAATAAGGATAGTGCCTTCGAACTTTTGCATAATATCCTAAGTGCGGGAACAGATGTGTATTCGATTATTGGACTTCTGGTCAGCCAATTCGAGCTTCTTCTGGCAGTAAAAGAATTTAAGGAAGATGGTATGCGACAGAGTGAAATCGCTGCTGTGGCAAAAGTGCACGAATTTCGGATAAAAAAAGCGATGGGGTTTGCAGATCGATTTACGATCGGAAAGTTAAAGGACATTCTGTGCCAGCTTTATGAGACAGACCGGAATATTAAGACTGGTACGTTGGAGCAGACACTTGCGCTGGAACTTCTTGTAGGGAGGATGTAAAATGAACTTAAACAAACAGACACAGGCAGATTTCATGCTGCTCCTGGTAACTTTATGCTGGGGCGTATCCTATTATCTGATGGACTTGAGCCTGGCAGATATGGATCCATTTACGCTGAATGCACACCGTTTCCTGGGTGCATTTTTGATCGCAGCGGTATTGTCCTGGAAAAAGATCAAAACCGTTAACAAAGTGACTTTGAAATACAGCGTTTTAGTAGGAATTGCATTGGTATTCGTATATATTGGAGCTACTTTCGGTGTTAAATACACATCCCTTGCCAATTCCGGATTTTTATGTGCACTTACGGTCGTGTTTACACCGATCATCGGATGGATTTTCTTAAAACAGCGTCCTAGCAGGAAACTGGTCCTGGTGGTGGCTGTTTGTCTGGCCGGTATTGCATTATTAACGCTCAAAGATGATTTTTCAATTAACCTGAAGAATTTAAAGGGTGACCTGCTGTGTATCATGTGTGCGATGGCATATGCGGTCGATCTATTGCTGACCGAAAAAGCTGTGGCTCACGAAGAAGTGGATGCTTATCAGCTGGGGGTTTTTCAATTAGGTGTGACGGGCGTATGCAACTTAATTCTTGCTTTCCTGACGGAGATTCCTCACTTCCCAACAACAGGTCCGGTCTGGGGCTATGTGTTGTTCCTTTCTGTTTTCTGCACTGGTATAGCTTTTGTAGTCCAGCCGATCGCACAGCAGTATACGACGGCATCGCATACGGGTGTTATTTTCGCATTGGAACCTGTCTTCGCCGCAGTTGTAGCTGCAGTATTTGCAGGAGAATTCCTCTCCGCAAAATCTTATTTTGGGGCATTTTTAATGGTAGCAAGTCTCTTTATCATGGAAATTGATTTTTCTGCTTTGGGAAAGAAAAAGAAAGAAAAAGAGTAAAAAAATAAGAAATTAGAATTTTGAAATTCCAGAGTGATCAAAATATTATTTTCTATATAAAAAACCCGGACGGCGATTTCTCTGCTTTTATAAGCAGAGTATGTCTTCTGCACTTCATAAAGTTGAAAGTGGGAGGAGAACGGAAACCGCAATCCGGGTATTTTATTATGTGTAATTCAGCCTGTGAGCGATTAGGCAATATAGGTATTTCGCAGATTCAGGAATTTTCGATTAACTCCTGGGCACTATGAAGAGTCGTTTCTGTAATCGTTGTGCCGCCAAGAAGTCTTGCAATTTCCTGGACTTTTTCTGCATTTGATAATTTTTCTACCGATGTAAAAGTTTTTTCATCATGAATTTCTTTGAAAATCCGATAGTTGTTTTTACCGCAAGCTGCGATCTGTGGCAGGTGGGTAATGCAGATGATCTGATGATCTACGGCAATTTCTTTTAGCTTTTTTCCGACGATACTTGCAGTGATTCCGCTGATTCCGTTGTCAATTTCATCGAAGATCAGCGTAGGAATGTGATCGCAGCTACTCAGGATATTTTTAAAAGCGAGCATGATTCGGGACATTTCGCCGCCGGATGCAACTTTTACCAGCGGCTTTAAAGGTTCTCCGCGGTTCGTTGCGATCAGAATTTCGACTTTATCCATTCCGTTTTCGGAAGGCGATGGAAGTGGTGTTACCTGGATTTTAACTTCCGCATCATTGAAATTCAAATCAACCAGTTCACTCTCTATCTTTTCAGAAAGTTCTGCAGCGATGGATTTTCGCTTTTTAGTAAGTGCTTCGCAGGCTTTTAAAAGATGAGCTTTTTCCTGAAGAAGCTGCTTCTGAAGATTTTCTTTATCCTGATCAAAATTTTCGATCGCATCCAGTTCGCCGGAGATTTTGTCACGGTAATTTTGTATTTCTTCAATCGTATCGCCGTATTTCTTTTTTAGAGTTTGTATCGTTTCAAGTCTTGCAATCGCTGCATCCAGTTCGACGGGCGAGAACGTTATGGTATCTTTTATGTTTCGTAGTTCATGTCCTAGGTCCTGCAGTTTATAGTAGATATCCGAAAAATTCTGGGAAAGGTCGGACATTTCGCTTGAATATTTGGAAACGGCTTCCAAAGCTCTGACTCCAGTCCCAATTCCGTCAATAGCAGAAGGGGTCTGTTCGTAAATCGTACTGTACGTTTTTTCAAGTGATTCATAAATCTTTTCACTATTCTGAAGTAATGCAATATGGCTTTCTAATTCAGCATCTTCACCAGGTTTCAAATCTGCACGATCAATCTCGTTCTTTTCAAACTGGAAAAAATCTTTTTTGCGAGCATTTTCCTTCTCGGAGGAAATTAATCGGTTTAAAGAATCACGTATAGCCGCAAAGGCTGAATAGGAAACTGAGACTTCCTGCCGCAACGGGAAAGTTTCTTCTGTATGGTAAGCGTCAAGCAGGGAAATATGAGAATCAGGGTTTAGAAGTGATTGATTATCATACTGTCCGTGAATATCGGCCATTCTTTTTGAAATAGAGTTGAGCTGGGCTAACGTTACGATTTCTCCGTTCAGCTTGCAGAGGTTTTTGCCGGAGGTAGAGATTTCTCTTGTGATGACAAGTTCTTCTCCGTTCAGTTCTCCTTGAAGCTGGATTACAGCCTTGTCACATCCCGTCCGGATGGAAGAAGTATCGGCCCGGCTGCCCAGAGCGAGACTGATTGCTTCAATCAATACAGATTTACCGCTTCCGGTTTCGCCGGTAACGATATTGAGTCCCTTTTCGAAATCGACTTCGGTATGTTCAATAACAGCGAAGTTTCGTATACTGATATGGTTAATCATTTTTTCCTCTCATATGAAGCATTTCGTCAAAAGCATCCAGAACATCTGCAACGTTCTGGGAAGAGTCTGCGATCAAAATGAACGTGTTATCTCCCGCAATGGATCCGATAATATGTGGGAAATTAGACGTATCGACAGCTTCTGCAGCAGCAGAGGCACAGCCGGACAGCGTCTTTACAACGATAATATTTTCCGAAGCGGCGACAGAGGTAATCGTTTCTCTGAATATTTTAACAAAACGGTCAGATACAGGCGCATCTTTTGAAACGTTTTGTGTATATTTATACTTTCCGGTCGGAGTCAGAGTCTTTACCAGCTGTAGTTCTTTTATGTCACGGGAAATGGTCGCCTGCGTCACTTTGTAGCCGCTTTCATTCAGCATGGCAGCCAGTTTTTCCTGTGTATCTATCTCATTTTGGTTGATCAGCTCGACAATCTTGTTCTGTCTGGAATAGCGCATATTTTACCTCCAAGTCTACTGAAAGCATTCAGTATTCATCTGCGTTATATTATCTAAATTCTAACATAAGATACAAGGGTTTTCAATAGGGATTTCAACGTCTTTTATGCGAAATGAAAAAGGAAAGTTGCAGTAGACAAACAAATGTTTGCATGATATAATAAAAAGAACAAAAAAAGAACAGGGAGAATATTTATAAGTGAGAATATTGGGAATTGACCCCGGTTATGCCATTTTAGGTTATGGGGTTTTAGATATGAACGGCAATCATTTTTCTGTGGTAACCTATGGATCGATTCTGACGGACAGTAAGATGGAAATGCCTCGCAGGCTACAGGTGCTGTATCAGGAGCTGACGGCTATTATTGAGGAATATAAGCCGGATATTGCATCAATTGAAGAATTGTTCTTTAATAATAATGCGAAAACTGCTATACTAGTAGGAGAAGCCAGAGGAGTTGCGATACTTGCATGTGCACAGAACAATCTGGAAATCAGTGAATATACACCGTTGCAGATCAAACAGGCACTGGTAGGATACGGAAGAGCGGATAAAAAACAGGTACAGGCAATGGTCAAGGCAATCTTGAACTTGGAAACTGTGCCGAAACCAGATGATACCGCGGATGCTTTGGCAGCTGCTATCTGCTGCGGACATTCCGGCGGAAGAAGGAAGCCGCTACGGATCAAAGAGGGAATCTAGCTGGGTACTCAGGCGGATGCTTAGAAAGGAATTCAAAGAATCAGAAGATGATAAAATATATAAGAGGGTTTTATGCTATGGCATATGAAACAGGAATTGTGGTAGAGACCAGTTCCGGGATGGGCTTTGAAATTAATGTCCCAGCTGGATCACCGCTATACCAGCATGGCGAAGGCGAAGAAATTAAAGTTTATACGGCGATGATCGTGAAAGAAGATGATATCAGTCTTTATGGATTCCATAATAAAGAAAGTCTGAATCTATTCCGTCTTCTGATTACCGTGAATGGCATCGGTGCCAAAGGAGCCATGGGGATCATGGGCTGTCTGTCAGTAGATGAATTGAAAAAAGCAATCGCATTCGAAGATGTGAAAGCTGTCAGCAAAGCTCCCGGTGTAGGAAAGAAAACAGCAGAAAGGCTGATTCTGGAACTGAAAGATAAGATCGGAAAATTCAATGCCGGGACGCAGGCGGAGAGGCTGCCGCTGTTTTCGCAGCCGCAGCCGCCGGAAACTCCTGATGGCAGAACCGAGGCAATTTATGCTTTGGAAGCATTGGGGTACAGTAAAGCAGAAGCTTTCAGCGCTGTATCAAAGGTGGCAGAAGAAGGACTCTCCAGTGAAGAATATATTAAGAAAGCATTGAAAGACTTGTTTTAGAATTTATAAGGGAGTAATTGATGGATAACGAAAGAATTACATCCGCGGGATGCAATCCGGGCGAAGCACGACAGGAAATTGGACTGCGTCCGCAGCACCTGGATGATTATATCGGGCAGCAGGGTGTCAAAGAGAATTTAAAAATATTTATACAGGCAGCCAAGCTCAGACATGAACCGCTCGATC
>CAKQVC010000061.1 GCA_934277655.1 uncultured Clostridia bacterium | reverse complement strand
TGCATCACGGCAGAATGGTGGAAGGAACCATGCGCTATTTCGCAAACAAGCTGGGATATGGCGATGAAGAAGACTTCTGGGGTATCGTGGGACTGCTCCATGACATCGATTTCGAAATGTGGCCGGAAGAACACTGCAGGAAAGCACCGGAACTGTTAAGAGAAGCCGGTGTGGACGAGGATATGATCCATGCCATCGTTTCGCACGGATATGGTTTGTGCGTGGATGTAAAACCGGAAAAAGAAATGGAAAAAGTTCTTTTTGCCTGCGATGAACTGACAGGTCTGATCGGTGCAGCTGCTCTGATGAGACCATCCAAGAGCGTTCAGGACATGGAACTGAAATCTCTGAAAAAGAAATTCAAGGACAAGCATTTCGCTGCAGGCTGTGACCGTGACGTTATCAAACAGGGGGCAGAAATGCTGGGCTGGGAATTGGATCAGCTTCTGGGAGATACGCTTGAAGCAATGAAAACCTGCGAAGAATAAAATATGCTAAAATCCGAACTTTTAAACAAAATATAAGAATGATTGTACGTAAAACGAGGGGAGAATCTGGCTCTTCCCTCTTATTTTTGTCAAAATAAGGGGAAATGACAGAGAAACTCTTGAAAAAATATTACGGCAGTGGTATAACATATTAGTCGCGGGTTTTGACGGCTGGGTGGCGATCAGGTGATGATATCATCACAAGGGAGCTGCCAGGCAGGACTCGCAAATGGTATTATGGTAAATATTTTTTAAATGAGAAAGGAATGACAAAAGAGAAATGGACAAGTTTTTCAAAATCACAGAACATGGCTCGACAGTCAAGACCGAGATTATTGCCGGTCTGACTACATTCTTTGCCATGGCTTACATTGTATTCGTCAACCCGAATCAGGTAACTGGTTTCACAGAGGGACTTGATGAAATCTGGAATGCAGTTTATGTGGCATCCATTCTGGCAGCAACGATCGGTACATTGCTGATGTCGCTGTATGCGAAGATGCCTTTCGCACAGGCTTGCGGTATGGGACTGAACTCCTTCTTCTTCGTAAGCTTTATCCTTCCGCAGGTGATTTCCGGCGGCGATGCAGTAAAGGGCTATCAGGCAGGTCTGGTTATCATCCTGATTTCCGGTATCATTTTCCTGGTGCTTTCTCTGACGGGTGCCAGACAGTACATTGCCAAGGCAATGCCGGAGTGTCTGAAAAAAGCAATCCCGGCGGGCATCGGTCTGTTTATTACTTACATCGGTTTCCAGAATGTTGGATTTATTCAGGCTAATCAGTACACGCTGACGCAGCTTGTGGACATCCACGGTGCACTGACAGGGGAAGGCGGAATCCAGAGCGTAATGCCGGCAATCCTGGCATTTATCGGTTTCCTGATTATCGTTATCCTCGGAAAGAGAAATGTAAAAGCTAATGTTATCATCGGTATTGTTATCACGGCGATCCTGTACTATATCGTGACCGGCACAGCTCCGTCTTTCAATATGGAGCAGATCGGGCAGTCCTTCAAGGACTTTACAGCTGTCGGTATCGTAGGCGTGTTCAAGGCTTCATCCTGGGAGCATGCTTTCAGCCCTGAGTTTGTAGGTGGTATATTCAGTGCGATCATGTACATCATCACATTCTGCCTTGTTGATATGTTCGACACCATCGGTACTTTATACGGAACTGCTTCTCAGGCTGATCTGATGGATGAAAACGGAGACCCTGAAAACCTGGACAAGTGCATGGCGTGTGACTCTATCGCAACGGTTTCCGGTGCAGTTCTGGGTACTTCCACTTGTACAACTTTCGTTGAATCTGCATCCGGTGTGGCAGCAGGCGGAAGAACCGGTCTGACATCTCTGGTTGTTTCTGCATGCTTCTTCGTATGCCTGTTCCTGAGCCCGCTTGCAAGCATCGTTCCGAGCTGTGCAACTGCTCCGGCGCTGATTTATGTAGGTGTATTAATGCTTGGAAACTTCAAGAAAGTAGATATGGATGATCTTTCTTCTGCAGCTCCTGCTTTCCTGACACTGATTGCAATGCCGCTGACTTATTCCATCGCAAACGGCATCGGTATCGGTTCCATCGCATACACACTGATTGCAGTATTTACTGGTAAATTCCAAAAGAAAGACATTATGGTGGCAGTTATTGGATTATTATTCTGCCTGAAGTTTATCTTCATCACAATGTAATTTTCTCTTTGAAAAATATATTACCCAAACAGCAAAAGCGTCGGAGGGCAGAACCTGAGGCGCTTTTGTTGTTTGTGCGGCTGAGACAGCGAAAAGATTCCAGTTAATACCAAATGTGCATAAAGCATACTCAGAGGAGCAAGTTTCGTTTATAGAGTAGAACTTTTTGGGCTGAGAGAGGACGATAAGTTCCAAAATCGCCGAGATAATAAAATGGTAAAAAATAGAACGTTGAAATTTCAGGAGTTGAGCGATATAACAAAAACTGCAAAGAAAGTAAGACGTTTTAAAACACTGCCGAGAGGAAAAATTTTGCGAAGAAGACATACTCTTTTAAAAAAAGTACATAAAAAAGGTAGTGATTATGCAAAAATTGTAATAATATAGAAAAACGCTTTGCCCTTGAAACGCAGGCGGGCAGGGAGTATAATAGATGAGGAATTTGTTTTAGACGGAAAGGATGAGTCTTATGTTTTACGAAATGAATATTGCAGGCTTGAAGAGGCAGCTGCCTCTCTGCAAAGTTACAGATGATTTATATATCGGTGCGTTTATCATGTTCAGCGACGTTGAAATTACAAAGGCGTGTGCGGAAGAACTGTTAAAGAAAGCACCGGAATTTGATATTATGATCACGGCTGAATCCAAGGGTATTCCGCTGGCTTACGAAATGGCAAGGCAGGCGGGTGTGAATGACTATATTGTTGCACGGAAAGGTCCGAAGCTGTACATGCAGAACATTATCACGACGACTGTGGATTCCATCACAACGGATCATATCCAGACTCTCTGTATCGGTCAGAAGGAAGCAGATATGATGCGTGGAAAACGTGTCCTGATCGTGGACGATGTTATCAGTACGGGAGAATCGCTTAAGTCGATTGAAACACTGGTTAATCAGGTGGGCGGTAATATTGTCGGAAAAATGGCTGTGCTTGCAGAGGGCGAGGCGGCTGAACGCGATGATATTCTCTTCCTGGAGAAACTTCCGGTGTTCAACCCGGACGGCACGGTCAAGGAATAAGACGGGCGGCGAAAAGAAGCCGATGCAATGCAATAGGGAAAAAGGACTGTCATGGAGGAATCTGTGGCAGTTTTTATTTTCACAAAGTTTAAAACGTGATATAATGAAGCAAACGGGAATTTGGAAAGAGAAGCGGAAAAGCACACATCTTTGTAAAAAGGGTAAACCTTCTGCTCATAGCGATTATGAAAGTGCTATGCAGCAGCTTTGCTCGTTAAAAGTTTGGAGGGTTGAGAATGGAAAAGAAAAACACAGGGGTTTATTATGTTTTATGGGCGGTTCTTGCTTGCGGGGTCATTGTAGATATTCTGGCTGGAATCTGGAACAAGCCGGAGCTGTTTGTGCTGGCGATCGTTCTTTTTTCCTGGCCACACACAGTATCTTCGCAGAAAATAAAGAATGCGGCACAGGACGCAGGAAAGAGCATGAAGGCAATGAAAATATATGCAATCGTGCTCAGCGTTATCGCTATTTTACTGCTGCTGAATACATATATTGAATTTATAGCAGTGAAAAGCTGGCTGAACCTTTTCTTTGCCATTGTGATGGTGCCTTTGTTCCTGATGGAAGGAACGTTTATGGCCAAACGCAGGACTTTATATTAAAAATAATTTTCATGCTTTGTGCAGCAGTAGGACGAAAGACTTCATGCGTTTGTTTGAAGTCTTTTTTGCTATGTGAAAGCGTGCGTTGCCATGCCTTACCAAAATGTAAGATTAGAGAAGTATTTGTAAGGCGGGAGTGCTTTTTCTCCTTGTAAAAACATGATAAAATGGGTATATAAAAGAAAAGACACGAATACACGGAGATGAGATTAGAATGAAAACACTGATAAAAAGACTGGCGGCACTGGTTCTGATCATTGGAATTGCGGCTGCGGCTGTGATCACATACAATGGTTATCAATTATATAAAAAAGCGGTATCGCAGGTTCCGGTCATCGACAAGATAACCGAAATCCAGGAAAAATCCCATTACACATCATATGACCAGCTGCCACGGACCTACATTGAAGCAGTCATATCAGCAGAAGACCGGAGATTTTTCAGACACGGCGGATTCGATCCGCTGGCAACAGCAAGAGCCGCCTGGCACAACCTTCAGGCAGGCAGCCTGATTGAGGGCGGAAGCACCATCACCCAGCAGCTGGCGAAGAATATGTATTTTTATCAGGAAAAAGAGTTCACCCGCAAGGTTGCGGAGCTTTTCGTTGCACACGATTTAGAGTCGCTTTGCGAGAAGAAAACCCTGTTTGAATTATATGTGAATTCGATTTACTTCGGATCAGGCTATTACACAGTCTATGATGCAGCACACGGATATTTCGGCAAGGATCCGGCAGACATGAACGATTACGAATCGACGCTTTTGGCGGGAATTCCCAATGCGCCGTCTGTCTATGCACCGACGGTGAATCCGAAGCTGGCGGAAGAGCGAAGACAGCAGGTGTTAGAGTGCATGGTCGAGAATGGATACATTAAAGAAGGAGAGATGCAGGATACCGATTCCTGAAGAATGAAAAAACACTTCTTTGCATATAGTGTGCAGGGAGGTGTTTTTTATGACATCCTATATCGTAAACGGATATGCGTATCCCTCAATCGCGCAGACGACGTTGGACTGGTGGCTGCCAAGGATGAGCTGGCTTTCCACGTTCAGTTATGGTTTTACAGAAGAAGGAAATCTGATCGATCTCAATGATGAAATGCTGATTGCATCGGCACGTCAGGCTGGCATCAGACCGATGATGGTGCTGACACCGCTGGATGAGTACGGCGTCTTTAATGATAATATTGCGGCGGCTGTTTTGGATGATTCGAAAGCCCGCCGGAACCTGATCGAAAACATTGAAAAGAATATCGAAGAGAAAGAAATGGGCGGTGTGGACTTTGATTTTGAGTACCTGCCGAAAGAGTATGCACAGGCTTATGTGGAACTTGTAGCTGATACGAAAAAGCAGCTTGCTCCCCACGGATGGTTTGTGACGACAGCCTTGGCACCGAAGACCAGTTCCGACCAGCCGGGGCTTTTGTATCAGGGACATGACTATGCAGGAATGGGAGAAGCAGCGGATTACTGCCTTCTGATGACCTATGAATGGGGCTATACATATGGTCCGCCAATGCCTGTATCGCCGATTGACAATGTAAGACGTGTGATTCTGTACGGGCTGACGCAGATGCCGGCAGCAAAGATTTTGATGGGAATGAGCAACTATGGGTATGACTGGACGCTTCCGTTTGTGCAGGGACAGTCGAAAGCGGAGAAACTGACGAATTATCAGGCAGAGGCAAGGGCAGCATATTATGGAGTGGAAGTTCAGTGGGATGAAGAGGCACAGGCGCCGTTTTATACTTATATCGATGATGCAGGCAGGGAACATATCGTATGGTTTGAGAATGAGAGAAGCTGGAAGGCGAGGCTTTCCCTGGTGGGAGAGTATGGGCTTGCAGGAATCGGAATCTGGAATATTATGAGCATATTTTACGGCGGGATCTGAATATAGGAGATTGATCCGGAACGATTTTCGTTTAAAACTTTACAAAAAGCAGAATTGTTAGTACAATAAAAGGATGACAATTCGCAGCAAAAGTTTTGACAGAATCGGAGGACTCGTGGGTAACAGAATCGATGCATTCAAGGAACATCTGATCAATCTTGAGCGGTCGCCCAGTACGATAGAAAGTTATGTGGGTGCGGTAAAGATGTTCTTTCAGAGATATGATGAAATGACGAAGGAAAACATGGTTGATTTCAAACAGTGGCAGATGGAGCTTCATCAGCCGAAGACAGCAGCACTGCGGTGCGTGGCAATGAATGTTTACTGTGATTTTATCAATAAACCGGAGTGCCGCGTGAAAGGCATCCGACTTCCGAAAAAGAACTGCGTCGAAAATGTAATCTCCATGAAAGAGTATAAGCATCTTCTGGCTTGTCTCGAAGCAGGTGAAAAGCGGAAGATTTATTACATGATAAAATTTCTGGCAGGTACGGGATGCAGGGCATCAGAACTTGTAAAATTAGAAAAAGAATGTCTGCAGACCGGGGAGTTTACCATGTGGACAAAGGGAAAGATCCGGAGGATCTTGATACCCAGGAATCTGATAAAAGAAAGCCGGGAGTATTTTGAGACGGTGCCATCTGAGTTTCTGTTCCCCAATAAATACGGAAAGCAGATGTCTACCAGCGGAGTCGGCAGCCAGATAAAAAAATATGGACTGCGTTATGGAATCAGGGATGAAGTCCTGCATCCTCATGCGTTTCGACATTTATTCGCCATTCATTTTTTGAAACAGAATAAGAATATTGCACTGCTGTCGGATCTTTTGGGCCATGAAAGCCTGAACACCACGGCAATTTATCTCCGGCTCAGTGCTGCAGAGCAGAAAAAACAGCTGGATAAGACTGTGAACTGGTAGGAGTATAATGATAGAAAAAACAGAAAAATAATAAAGGACAATCAAAAGGATGACAAACAAGGGAGGACAAAAGATGATTACCATTCAAAAAGACAAATGTATCGGATGTCTGGCGTGCGTTGACAAGTGCCTTTGCAGAGCGCTTGTCCCAAATGCAGAGGACGGCAGACCGGAATTTGTGTTGGAAAGAGGCTGTATCAAATGTATGCACTGCGCAGCGGCATGCCCGCAAAACGCAATTCTCTTCGATGGGGAGTCTGCAATTTCTAATGAGGAGATTCCTGCAATCTGTGAGAATTTCGCAGATAACCTGCAAAATTTCCTGCTGGAGCGCCGTTCATACCGCAACTTTAAAGACACACCGGTACCGATGAGTGAAATCAGGCATGCACTGGAAGTGGCAGCTTGGGCACCGAGTGCGAAAAATCAGCATCCGGCCAAGTATTATGTGGTAAACGGCAAGGAAAAAGTGCAGCAGATCATGGATATTATCACAGCCTACCTAAAAGAAACCGGGGAACGGCCGGAAATCCTGCCGACCCTTGCCAATGGAAGCAACATGGTCGTGGCAGAAGCGCCGACGCTGATCCTGGCTTATTCCAGAAATAATGCCAACCGACCGATGGAAGATGTGACGCTGGCGCTCGGTTATGCAGAAATGGTGCTGCAGTCGAGAGGCATCGGAACCTGCTGGGGTGGGTATCTTCAATATTTCCTGAATAAAATTGATGTATTCAAGGAAATGTTCCCATTGCCGGATAACAACTCATTTTATGGAACGCTGCTGGTTGGCTATCCGACAGAGGAATATCTTCACATTCCGAAACGATTAAAGCAGGCGGACATCAAGGAATTGTAGCATGCAGCCTATGGATGCAAGTCGGGACACCGGTATATCGGAGTGTCCGTATATTGGTGTACCAGTGCGTCTGAAGGGAAAGCCCTGCTGCCAACTCTGCAAAGATAATTCCTGAACTGCTCTCAGAGTACTCATGTTCTGATGGCAAAAAAAAGAAAAACATAGAAGAGGTATTATGGATAAAGAAACGAAAGAAAAATTCAAACAAAATATTTTCATTGTAGTGTTGGGCGTGACACTGTTTGCGGTGCTGATGAATTTAAAGTCAGTGGGGCAGGCGGCTGCGTCAGTTATGGGGTTGTTTATGCCGTTAATCGTTGGAGGAATCATAGCTTTTATACTGAACGTCCCGATGAATTTTTTTGAGCGAAAAATAGAGATGCTGCAAGGAAAGTATCCGAATCGTTTCCTCGCAAAATCCAAAAGCGGGCTTAGTTTGATTGTCACGCTTCTTTTGGTTGTCGCAGCTGTTATTTTCGTGGGGAATGTTATTTTTCCCAACATGGCGGATTCGATTCGCAGCATTGCACAGATCGTATCGGACAATTATCAGTCCTGGATCAACACAGCCGAAAGCTATGGGCTGGAAATGGAAGCCGTGCGCCGCTGGATTGAGAATTTCGACTGGAACAGTCTGGTTACGCAGCTAAAAGAAAACAGTGGAGATATTTTATCAACGGCGACACAGGCAGCGACCAGCGTGTTCGGGGTGGTTGCCAATCTGGGATTCGGCTTGATCTTTGCCATTTATATTTTGCTGAATAAGAGAAAACTGGGACTGCAGACTCGTAAGATTGCCTATGCATATCTGAAAAAAAGCTGGGCGGATGAGGCATGTGATATTGCAAGCCTTTCATATAAGACATTTTCGGGATTTTTGTCCGGTCAGTGTCTGGAAGCGGTAATCCTGGGGATGTTGTTCTTTGTTACGTTGTTAATCGGGGGCTTTCCGTATGCGGCGAGTATTTCAGTCATTATCGGGTGTATGTCGATCATTCCGTTTGTTGGCGCATTTATCGGTCTGGCATTTGGGGTGCTGATGCTGGCAGTCGTCAGTCTGGAAAAAGCAGCTGCCTTTGTGGTAATTTTCTTTATTATCCAGCAGATTGAAGGGCATATTATTTATCCGAAGGTTGTAGGAAATTCGGTAGGATTGCCTGCGCTTTGGACGCTGCTTGCTGTTGTCATCGGAGGCAAGGTTTCCGGAATTTTCGGGATTATCCTGTTTATCCCGCTGTTCTCTGTAATCTATGCACTGGTGCGACGGAGCGTTTACAGCCGGCTGAATAAGAAGAATATGGTTATTCGCTAAAAGAGAGAAGGGCTCTTTGCATGTCTCTCTTCGAAGAGAACATATACTTTTCGTCCAGAAAAAAACATTGAAAGAAATTAAAAAAAGTTATTGCTTTTTGTGAAAACATGATATATAATAATGAATGTTCCGCTGATGAAGACGGAACATTCGTACAGAATATGCGGTCGTGGCGGAATTGGCAGACGCGCACGGTTCAGGTCCGTGTGGGCGACCATGGGGGTTCGAATCCCTTCGACCGCACCAAAACAAAAAGACATCCACATGGATGTCTTTTTGCTTTCATACGAAAACAGGAGGGATTCGAACCCGTGAGGGCATGAGCGTAATTCGAATGTCCGGTGAACATTCGAATAGCGAATGGTCCGAAGGCG
>CAKQVC010000060.1 GCA_934277655.1 uncultured Clostridia bacterium | reverse complement strand
GATACCCAATTTTCAACCTGTATAAAATTTTCAATGTTCTTTCAATTTAGCCTTGACTTTTTATTTGCAGGCTTATTTTATGGTCACTTTTGGACAACTTAATGGTGATATAACGTCAATAGTCCGATGTTTCGGGTCTCTCTCGCTTACTTTACTCCAAGCCGTCTCTGCCAATTCCTGTAGCTGCCCTGCCAGATCTGCCTCATCGATACCGGCTACAACACCGTCCTTCATGATGCACTTTCCATTGACATAAACCCGTTCCACACTATGACGAGTCGCACTGTACACGATATTTTTTACCACATCCCGCACTGGAGACATTTCCATAGTATCTAGAGAAAATACGGAAAAATCGGCTTTGCTATGAACACAGAGTCTACCTAAATCTGTTCGACCGAATGCGCTTGCTCCATTGATGGTCGCAGCTTGAAAGATATCCTTCGCACCGGTAGCAAAAGTACTGCGTCCGGTAATCTTTCCCATTACAGCTGCCATTCGCATTTCTTGTATGAAATCCGATGGAAAGGTATCTGTACCGATAGCTAAATTGACCCCAGCCTGTTGGTATCGTTCAAAAGTCTCTAGTGTATCACCTTCTCTTGCCAATACAATAGGGCAATGGGCAACAGTTGCTTTTGCTTTTGACAATAGATCCAAATCCTTTCCCCTCATAAAGATCTGAGAATGGCCCGTGATGCAGCAACAATGAGCAATTATTAAGTCTTCTCCCAGCAGACCTGTCTCTGCCATAACCTCTACCGGCGTTTTTCCACGCATCCTAATAGATGTTTCAAACTCAATAAAGTCCTCGCTTCCATGGGTTGTCAATCTGATACCATATTTGTCTGCTGCTCGTCTTGTCGCCCGCAGCATATCTTCTGTACAAGTCATCGTCTGCGTCGGCGCAAGTAATCCCGTTATCCTTCCTTCATAGCTTCCTTCCAGATTTTTTGCAAAGGATACAGCTTCCTGAATTCGTTCAAAACCAGCGGTTTCATTAAATTGATGTGTGAGACTATGACCATCCGGAGAATCCCAGATGCTGATTTCTTCCTTTGCGTCTCCTGCTCGAATGCCCCATCCTACATAAGCACGAAGTCCGATCTCGCCGGCAAGGCACGCCTCTAACTCCGAACAAGGTCCGCCAAAAATCAATGCCGTAGTACAGCCACTCTTAATAATTTCCGCTAAATTCAGCTTTGCCTGAATAGCAGCACTTTGTTCTCCGAGAGAAACCAATCCTGCATAGTCATATAAAGTAGAGTCATAAAAATACAGATTTCCACAATCTTCCTTATAACTTCTTCCGCCATAAACTTCCGACGGATGACAATGAAGATTTAAAAACCCAGGAACAATGGCTACATTACCAAGATCCTCTGCCTCAGCCCCATCAGGCAGGACTGAATAAATCCCTGCTATTTCGTTCCCCTTCACTTCCAAATATCCATTTTCCATCTGTCTATGGCTGTTCCCATCCCATATAATAAGATATCGTGCCTTTAGAAAATAATGTGTTTTCTGCTCATTTTTCATTTTCTTTTCCTTAATTCTCTTTATACCAAATGACACGCAACACAATGATTCGGTTCGATCTCCCTCAGCTCCGGCATTTCTGTCCTGCAAATCTCCTGTGCATTGGCGCATCTTGTACAAAATCTACATCCTTTTGGTGGATCAATTGGACTTGGCGTATCTCCTTCTATAATTATCCGATCTCTCTTATGCTTTGGATCTGGAATCGGAATTGCTGAGAGTAATGCTTTCGTATAAGGATGCAACGGATTTCTATAAAGATCATCTCGATTTGCAACTTCCATGACCTTGCCCAAATACATAACGACGATTCTGTCACAAACATACTCCACAACAGACAAGTCATGGGAGATAAACAATACCGTCAAATCAAAATCACGTTTTAGCTCTAACAGCAAATTCAAAATCTGAGATCGAACAGATACATCAAGCGCAGAAACCGGTTCATCACAAATAATAAACTTTGGATTCGCAGCAAGTACACGAGCAATACCTACCCTTTGCCGTTGGCCGCCAGAAAATTCATGAGGGTAGCGATAAGCAAAAGACTTCTCCAGGCCTACAATTTCCAAGAGCTCCTCAGCGCGACGAATCCGATCTTGCTTTGTGCCTCTCTTTTGTATTTCCATTGGCTCCATAATTGTATCGATTACCCGCATTCTTGGGCTCAATGAAGAATAAGGATCTTGAAACACGATTTGTAAATCAGATCGCATATTTCGCAATTCTTTCTTCTCCATTCCTACCAACTCTTTACCTTCAAAATGTATACTGCCTTCCGTTGGTGTGGTAAGGCCCAAAATTGAACGGCTTATAGTTGTCTTTCCGCATCCACTTTCGCCGACAAGACCCAACACCTCATTTCGATAAACATCAAATGATACACCATCAACTGCTTTTACGTATGATGTCGGTTTCCCGAACAAACGATCGTCAACAGGAAACCATTTTTTTATGTCTTTTACAGATAACAAAATTTCTCGATTCATTCTTGTTCACCTGCCTTTACTGTCTGCATATCCGGCTTCTCCAAATGGAGCCAGCAACGTACTTTTCTCCCATCGCCGATATCTTTAAGTTCCGGCTCTATTTCTGAACAAATGTCCATAGCGTAGGCACAACGAGGACAGAATCGACATCCTTTTTTGATTTGGTTTGCACCGCTTTTAAACGGAATCATATATAATTTTTCATGTACTCCGATTTTAGGAATTGACTTTATCAAGCCTTCGGTATATGGATGAAGCGGTTTTTCAAATAAAACTTCTACATTAGCCTCTTCCACAACTCGACCTGCATACATAACAACTACGTACTTTGCGACCTCTGCGATAACACCCAAATCATGAGTAATCATCATAATAGACATTCCTCGCTCCGTTTGCAGTTTTCTGATCAAATCTAAAATCTGTGCCTGAATAGTAACATCCAAGGCTGTGGTCGGTTCATCCGCAATCAGTAACTTTGGTCTGCAGGATAATGCCATGGCAATCATAGCTCTCTGCAGCATGCCGCCTGACATCTGATGAGGGTATTCTTTGATTCTCTTTTCTGGGAAAGCAATTCCTACCTCTCTAAGAAGTTCTACAGCCATATGTTCTGCTTCCTGCTTGCTCTTCTTTTGATGCAGGACAATAGCCTCAACAATCTGCGAACCAATAGTGTACAGCGGATTAAAAGATGTCATAGGCTCTTGAAAAATGACAGAGATTTTATTCCCACGGATTTTCATCATCTCTTCTTCTGATTTTTTTAAAAGATCCTCTCCTTCAAAAAGTATCTCACCTCCGCTGATTTCTCCGGGCGTCAGCTGCATAATTGACATAGCAGATACACTCTTTCCACTTCCAGATTCGCCTACAACTCCCAGAACCTCTCCTTCTTTAATCCGAAATGTAACATCCTGTACTGCATTATTCACATTTTTTCCGTTATGAAAAGTCACGGACAGATGGTTAACCTCGATTAAATTTTCTTTCTGCTGATGATCCATTTGATTCATCGTTATAACCATTCCTTTCACTTCTCTCAGGCACAAAACGTTATGAAAATGTTTTTCCTGAGCTTTTGAGCACATAATTTTTATCTTTTACATTCTCGGATCCAAAACATCTCTAAGACCATCTCCCAATAAATTAAATCCGGTAACAGTCGCAAAAATGAAGATCACAGGGAATCCCGCAACATGAGGCGCAGATGTGATACAGTTTTTCCCTGTACTTATCAACGCACCCCATTCTGGAATCGGTGGCGTTGCTCCAATTCCAAGGAAACTTAGTGTTGAAATAGACATGATAATCCACGCCATTTCCAGCATAGAATATACAATTATCGTAGGTATACAGTTTGGCAATATATGTTTTAACATAATTCTTGCGTCCGAAGCGCCTGCCGAAATGGAGGCCTCGATATATGGCATTGTCTTAAGTGACAGCACTTGTCCTCTAATCAGACGTGCATAAGCCGGCATGGAACCAAGACCAATAGCGATAGTAACATTTTGCAGCCCTGGTCCTAAAGTTGCTACGATAGTGATCGCCAATAACATTCCCGGGAAAGCCATCAGAATATCCATAAACCGCATGATCGGGCTGTCCAAATGTCTGTAATAACCAGACAGCAATCCTAACGGTACACCGATGATGATAGCCACCAATAAAGCTAAAACGCTGTAAGGAATTGTAATTCTTGCGCCATATACCATTCTGGAAAACAGGCAACGGCCAAGCTCATCGGTTCCGAGTGGATAACCTTCCATTGGACCCATTAGTGCAACTGCACTATTCGTTTCCGTAGGATCATGTGGTGCGATAAACGGTGCAAATATGGCAATCAAAATCATGATTAACAAAATCACACTGCCAATTACAACCCCACTGTTTCCCAATAACTTATCCAGTAATTCTCTCCTCGAACGATTATTTAATGTCTCCACTTTCTTCACCGCCTTAATATTTTATTCTCGGGTCGATAGCACTGTATGTCAAGTCAACAATCAGATTCACGACCAGAAACATAACCGCAAATAGAAGAATACTCGCCTGAATGGCAGGGTAATCACTTCCCAGAATCGCCGTAATGGAATATCTGCCTAAGCCAGGCCATGCAAAAATGTTTTCGATAACCACTGACCCACTCATCATATAACCAGTTTGGGTTCCAATAACGGTAACAAGTGGCAATGCAGCATTCTTTAATGCGTGCTTGATGACAATCGCGCTATAACGCAAGCCTTTCGCTTTTGCCGTGCGGATATAGTCTTGCCGCAATACTTCCAACATTTCGGAGCGTGTCAATCGAGCAATCGATGCCATTTGTGGCAGACCTAGCATTAATGCTGGAAGGAATGTATGTGCAAGTCCATCCATACTGAAAAAAGAACTACCCATTCCCGACAGCGGAAACCATCCCAACTGCATGCTGAAAATTTTCATCAGCATCAGACCCAGCCAGAACTGCGGAATTGATACACCAGCTAAGGATAAAGTCATACATGCCTTGTCAATCCAGGTATTCTGCTTCAGGGCCGCAATAATTCCAAGAGGAATGGCTGCAATGATCGACCAGATTCTTGCAAAAACCATCAGATATATTGTATTAATCAAAGCCTGTAGAATATCTTTACTAACTGCTGTTTTCGTTAGAAAAGATCTGCCAAAATCCCCATGAAACAGGTTCACGATATAGGTCCAAAACTGTTCTAATAGTGGTTTATTCAATCCCAATTGTTCTCTGATAGCTTCAATGTCTTCTACACGTGCATTTCCACCGGCCAAACGAACCGCAGGATCGATTGGCGAAAGTTGAATAATCAAAAATGTGACAATGATAACACCTAGCAGAATAAACGGTAACTGTAATAGTCTTTTTACTACATATTTTTTCATTTGATTGCCTCTTTCATCTTTCAAATATATGTCAGTGATTCCTACTCTTGCTATTCCTCATATCGTGAAGCGTAAGGTTTTGCCGAAATAAACCTGCCCTGTCCCAGTTGTCCTGTGAACTTGGCGTTTTCGACAACTACATTACCGCGAAGCAACACCGTTTCGGTCCTTCCTATCATTTCATGACCCTCATAAACGTTGTAATCAACCCCATTTGGATTATCTTCTAAGCGTATTGTTCCTCTATATTCAGGGTCAAATATAACGATATCTGCATCAGATCCAATCTCAAGTGCTCCCTTTCTTGGATAAATGCCGTTAATCTTAGCAGGTTCCGTTGCAAAAACCTCCACCAGTTTTTCTTTGGAAATTCTTCCCTTTGCAACGCCCTCCGTCCATAGCATATGAAGTCTGTCTCCGGCGCCGGGTGCTCCGTTTGGAATATTAGTGAAGTTATCTCTTCCTGCCTGCTTCAATTCGGCTAAATCGATTCCACAGTGATCCGATGATACTGCTGTAAGAAGCCCCCTGTTCAGTGCCTCCCAAAGAGCATCCAGATGTTCCTGACTGCGTAGAGCAGGAGAACAAACATACTGTGCAGCCTTATTGAAGTCTGGATCGTCCAGCACATCCTTGGTAACTGTAAGATAGTGAGTACAGGTTTCTCCGCCAACGTTGATTCCTTTTCCCTGTGCCTCCTGTATTTCTTGTAACGCCTCCTTACAGGTTACATGTACTATGTAAAGCGGCGTTCCGGTTTGCTGTGCCAGATATATTGCCCTTCGCACTCCCTCCGCTTCTGTAAATGGCGGGCGGGAAACATAGTGATATTTAGGTGTAAGCTGACCTTTTTTTACACATTCGTCCCGAAGGAAATTAATAATCTCCCCATTCTCTGCATGGACAAAAACGGTCAGACCTACTTTCCTGCTTTCCTCTAAAATGCGATAAAATGATCCATCATCCACATGAAGTGGTGAGCCGTTATATGCCATAAAAATTTTAATGCTCGAAACTCCTTTTTGAGGCAGCTCCTTTACCTCATCAAATACGCTATCCATTAAATATGTAACCATTCCATGGAGAGCGAAATCGACGCATGTTTTTCCCTTAGCACGCACATTGATCCGGTAATCTATAGAATCCAAAAGTCCCGTATCTGGATCCTGAGGGGCGAAATCTACAATAGTCGTCGTTCCTCCAACGATGGCAGACATGGTTGTTTCATAGCCTGCCGTATCCCTATCTCCCACGTTGCACAAAGCGGAAAAATGAGTGTGCTCATCAACTCCGCCCGGCATTACATATTTTCCCGATGCGTCCAATATTTTATCTGCCGTCTTGTCGTCCAGCTTGCCTATTGCAACTATCTGTTCGTTCTCCACCAGAATATCTCCTTTAAAGGATCGGGCCGCCGTAATTATAGTTCCGTTTTTTATCAGTGTTTTCATCTTATCTACCTCATTTTGTATTATATTATAAATCCGTCTTTCCGATTAGTTCATCAAGGCGATCCACTCTAAGCAATGTCTCCAATAATATATTAGCACCATCTGCAATTGACTTTGGGTTGCTGTATTCGTCAATGCTGTGACTGATTCCGTCCCGACTCGGTATAAATATCAGGGCTGATGGAGTGAATTTTCCCATATTTATCAAATCATGCCCCGCTCCGCTGTGCATTTCCATTCGCTTCAATCCTAAAGAATCCGCTGCTCCTCTGACTATTTCCAAAAGCCGCAAATCACACCGCGTCTCCTCCTGATCGATATATGGAGAAATCGTCAGACCGCGATCTTTCCACGCCGCTGCCCATCTATCTACTAACCCGTACATGGTTCTTCTGTCCATGTCACGAAGCTCCACGATAAAATTCACCTCGCCGGGTATGACGTTAACGGCACCGGGATGAATTTCCATGGTGCCTATGGTACCTACCATTGTATCGCTTTCCCTTCGAACTCTTTCCAATAGATCAGTGATGCTCAGACAGGCTTTTTCCAACGCATCGTCCCGCAGTCTCATAGGCGTGCTTCCGGCATGGTTTGCCTTTCCCGCCATCCTGACCTTATATCTAAGGATAGCCACAATTCCGCTTGCGACGCCGATATCCTTTTGCTCTGCCTCCAATAGACCGCCTTGTTCGATATGCAGCTCCAGATAACACAGATAATCATCTTTATTCTGCGCAGCATTTCTAACATCTTCCATTGTAATTCCCTGCTCCTGCATTCCAGCGAGCATTGCCTCATCAATCTTATTACCCGTAAAAGCCTTACTGCCAAAGGTTCCTCCAACCACGTTTCCTTCTTCGTCCTCAAATGCGATGATCTGAATGGTATGCTTCGGTCTGTACCCCTGTTCCCTTAAAGTCCTTACGCATTCCACCGCCGCAAGCACTCCGAGAGTTCCATCATATATACCTCCGTTTGGTACGGTGTCGATGTGGGATCCGAGAGAAAGAATTTTGCTATCAGGATTTGTACTCTGCCACGTTCCTATCAGGTTTCCCACCGTATCTTTTCTGACGGAAAGACCTGCCGCCTCCATGAGGTCCGCCACATAGGCTTCCCCCTCAAAATACGCTTTACTGTAAGCTGGTCGTGTCGTTCCCTTTTCTGGTTCGTAGCCTATTCTTCCTAGCGTTTTTATGTTCTCAACAAGCCTTTTTGCATTGATCTCCATTTTTTCTCCTATCTGTCTACTTCATTCGACCCATCTGCCGGCTAAAAAACAAGGTCATCTTTATCAAACATTGGAAATCCCTTGATTGTCTTGTTCTCTTGTTTTTTCCATGTATTGATTTTGCTGGTAGAAAGCCTGCTTTTTATTATGCTATAGATATCGTGCAAGTTATTTTTTTATGAAATGGTGCTCATTTAATACTACTTCAGGATGAGGAATTTATATAAAAGAATAGTAATAATCCAAATAGTTCCTAGTTCTGTTCCTTTAACGAGGAAAAAAATCAGAAGAGGAAATAATTGAAATTATTTTAACAAACGCATAAAATAAAGAAAAAATCTATAAATATCTAAGATGAATTTACATAGGAGAGCGGGATGAAAATTAAGCTGATCAATCCGAACACTACTCTGGAGATGACAGAGAGTATCCGCCTTGCGGCGGAAAAATATAAGGCAGCGGGGACGGAAATCATTGCGGTCAGTCCCCAAACGGGACCTGACAGCATAGAAACCTTTATGGACGATTATCTGGCGGTTCCCGGCGTTTTGAAGGAAATTATTGACGGAGACAGAAAAGAGCATGCAGACGCTTACGTTATAGCCTGTTTCGGAGATCCTGGCCTCAAAGCGGCGAGGGAAGTGACTACAAAACCTGTAATAGGTATCGCAGAGGCAGCTATTTTGATCTCTGAGCTGATCGCACCGAGCTTTTCAATTGTATCCGTACTGGATCGCTCCGTTCAAATTACGAGGGAATTAGTTTATGGATACGGGGCGGAAAGGCGCTGCAAGTCTATCCGTTCCACAGGTCTTGAGGTCCTTGAGTTCAATCGCAATCCTCAAAAAGGGCTCGAGGCATTGAAAAGAGAGGCTGAAAAAGCCGTCAGGGAGGACGGAGCCGAATGTATCTTACTCGGCTGTGCGGGCTTCGTGGATTTTGTGCAGGATTTGCGAAAGACTCTCGGAGTACCTGTACTGGACGGGGTAGTACCGGCATTAAAGCTAGCGGAGGCTATGGTCGGAGCAGGGCTTTCTACCAGCAAAATCAATACATGGAAAAAACCAGAGAACAAGACAATCAAGGGA
>CAKQVC010000059.1 GCA_934277655.1 uncultured Clostridia bacterium | reverse complement strand
CCCTCGCCCTCTCCAAACTCCACATCAATGTGGATATAACTGTCGGCTTTTTTGTGGGACAAAAGAACTACCGTCTCGACATGCCCGGTCCACGGGAACATATCGCACGGGGTGGCTTCTTTGAATTCGTATCCGTGCTCGCCGAGCCATTTTACGTCTCGGGCAAGAGTCGCAGGATCGCAGGAAACATACACGATCCGGTCTGGCTGTACTTTTACGACAGCCTCCAGCAATACCTGGTCGCACCCGGCTCTCGGCGGGTCGAGGATTGCAACATCTGCATGAGTAATTCGGAGAGATTCGTCTTTGAGGATTTCCTTCTTTCCGGCTTCTTCCCCGAATCTAGAGGCTGCCTCTCTGACTGCTTTTTCTTCCTGTGCTTTGGTACGCACCATCTTTGGCAGTTCTTCCTCCGCCTTGCCGCAGACGTATCGTGCATTTACGATACCGTTGATGACCGCATTGCGGTTTGCGTCAAGAACCGCGCCTTTGACGGATTCAATCCCGATCACACGTCCGATTTTTGCCTTCTTCGGCGGGGCACAATCCGTCCTGCCAAATTCCATTTCTTCTGAAGATGCCCATTGCAATCCAGAAACCTCAACCCTTTCCTCTGAAGAGCCGCATTGCAGTCCAGAACCCTCAACTTTGCCCTGAGCATCACAGCTTGTTTCAGAATCCTCATTCTGATCAGGCGCAGATACTCCGGCGCTGGCTAAACTCTGACTTTCAGCACCTTTCCCCTCTGCTTCATTAAGTTCGGCAGTCTTTCGTTTCATCTCTGCGGCGGCGAACAATCCGATTGTCCCAACCCCGCAATACAGATCCAGAACTGTCTCATCGCCTTTTAGCGATGCATATTCCAGAGCCTTATCATACAGCTTTACCATCTGCTGCCGGTTGACCTGGTAAAACGACAGTGGAGAAATTTCGAAACGCAGTCCTCCAATCTCTTCACAGATAGTCGGACTTCCTGCGATCGTGATGCACTCTTCGCCCAGGATCGGTCCATCCAGCGTCTTTGACTTATTGATATTGACAACAACGCTTTCCAGGTTGAATTCCACACCTGCCAGCGGACCCTCTTCATAAACAGGTACGTTAAAAATCGCATCATCTAACATTTCGACCAATTTAGGCGCATTGGGGATTGCCTTGCCATTGATCACAAGAATGACCATGACCTGCCCGGTTCCTGCTGCCGTCCGGACGATCATATGCCGCATCAGCCCTTTTTCCCAGCGTGTGTCATAAGAGGTTATATGGTCTTCTTTCATGAACTGACGAAGTGCCGCCGCAGCCGCCATTGCAGGCTCCGACTGGAGCAGACAGTCCGTGCAGTCCACAACATCGTGACTCTTTGGTCTGTAAAACCCAATCCTTGGCTCATGTACCGGCAATACAATTCCGCCTTTTTTTGTAATCTGTCCTCCGGTGCTGACTGGCATGCCCGCCTTGTTCCGATACCGGAACGGCTCCTCGCCAGACTCTGCATCATTCATTCCCATGATCGGCATGATGACCGGATCTTCAAGTCCCCCCAGACGCACCAGTTTATCCCTTACCTGCCGTTCTTTCAAAGCAAGCTGTGCCTCATAACGAAGTGCTCCGAGTGTACATCCGCCACAGATCCCATTATATTCGCAATACGGCTCGATTCTGTCTTCGGATGCCTGAACCATATTCCGGATCTGTCCGAATGCATAATTTTTCTTCACTTTTGTCAATTCAGTGTCCACACAGTCGCCAACCACAGCACCCTTTACGAAAACCGGAAAGCCCCGCTTTTCAGATTTTGCGGAGTCATCTTCATAAATCTTGCCGATTCCCTGTCCTTCCGTGCTCATATCCTCAATTGTCAATCTGACAATCTGTCCTTTTTCCATCTATTTACTCCATTTCTGTCTCATATACAGCAAAATTATTTTTGCTGTCCCGCTTAATTGTATACAGGGCTTTATCTGCTTTTCGGTACAATTCTGTAAAGGTATTTCCATCTTCCGGGCATATGGCTACACCGATGCTCATGGAAATCTGCACATTCTGCTCAAAATCTTTCTGTGCGGCATTACAGATCTGCTCAGCTTTCCGGCAGGCAACTTCTCGACTCGGAAGATCTGCAAGATAAACTATAAACTCATCTCCTCCCAAACGGCACACTAAGTCAGCGTTTCTGATGCTTCCCTTAATCGATGCATATATATCAACCAGCACCTGATCACCGCACTCGTGACCGAAGGTATCATTTACTGTCTTAAAATTATCTACATCTATCAGCATTAAAGCCCCTAACGTACCTTTTTTCTGCGTTCCGATCAGATATTCCAGTTTTTTGAGGAAAGCCTTTCGGTTCAACGCACCAGTCAGTGAGTCGGTTGTTGCATCACTTTGGATCTGCAGGGCTTCCAGCTTACTAACATTGATATCCTCAAACAGCAGGAATACCTGTATTTCATTTGAATTCGGATATTTTACCATTTCGAGAGTCACTTTCAGCCAGTGGATCCGATTATCATCTAACTTACACTGAAGATCGAAAGTGGCAGAACGAATTCCTTCCTGATATCGTTTTTTCAAGGATTCCACATTTAAAACAGAAAGCATTTCTTCCTTGCCCTCGCCACACACATAGTTTTCTGCAAATTCTCTCGTCCGCTCATCAAAATTTTTATCTAGCAGGCTCTGCGGCAGGAAATGCAGCAGATTCCCCTGAACTTCTTCAATTCTGCCTTCGTTTCCGTTTGTAAGCCGATTGAGGTACATGCTATAGCTACTGTCCGAGCGTTGCTGCAGGCTCTGTTTCCACTTATCATAAACAGCTTCCATTTTCTGCTGCTCGGTAATGTCCATATAGGATATTATGGCGTAGACAGGTTCTCCGCTTTGGTTGAAGACCGTAGTTGCATTGGCACTGATCCAGCTCCAGCCGCCCTTCAGCTTTTTCTTAACGATGACATGATTATCTTTCTTACCCTGCCGGATGGATTCATAAAATTTAATATATTCTTCTGCGGTATCCGATGAAATATTGCCGTTCAATACCTGTCCGTATGGAATATTCTCCATTCTATCTTCCATATCGATATGCTTCAACGATGATGCAGTCTTTACTAAAGTTCTCTCTGCAATATTATATCGATAAATAGTTCTCCGGCTGTGCTGCACAGCTATCTTATATTCTTCCTTCTGCAGATCCAGCTGTAGCTTTTTCTCCTGTTGCTCGGTCACATCATAGATCAGTACATTAAAAGAAACCGAATCACTGTTTCGCTCAAATACGTCGCTGCGCAGACTGATCCACTTATATCCGCCCTGTGGCAGGACAATACGATAAACACACGCGACAGAACCTCCTCCCTGAATCATGGAACGGAACTTTTCTTCCACCATTTTCCGATCTTCTTTAAAGATGTGCTGCAATGGATCAGCAGCTGTATTTTGGCCATATTCCGCCATCTCTTTTTCCATGATCCCACAAAATCTATCGTTGCAGTACAGTAAATGGGCTACGCCCTTTTTAAAGGTATACGTTGCGATTCCACCAGGTACACTGTCAGTCAGTAATTTCATTCTGGCGAAGTTCTCCTGCTCCTCCGTTACATCGGTTCCCACACCATAGATTCCCATCACGTTTCCATTGCGGTCTTTTAAAAGAAACTTGAAAATCTTGATATAAATCAGTTTTTCCTGAGCCTGATTAAAGGACTGGATAAAATTCATCTGCTGTATATTTTGTTCTACCATTTTTCGGTCAGCTCGCCGCAGCTTATCGGCAGACTCCTTCGGAAACAGGTCATAATCACTCTTTCCGACAATATTTTCGTCTGGATTTAATCCCACGATTGCCATTCCCTCACGATTGCAGTATACATATTTGAAATTTCTATCTTTAATATACATCAGGTTATGCTTTGACTGCATGCCCACCTTAAATGCTGTCTGCATAAGTTCCATAGCCTCCGGGCTGGTAATTCCCATAGCATCACTTGCTTGCTTTTTATCCGTTATATCATAAGCGACTCCCAGCAAAACATCATCATCCACGCCATCCAGAGTAATCATGGAGTTTTTCATCTGTACCCAGATAATGCTTCCGTCTCTCTTACGGCAGCGATATTCGTACTGCACCGTCGTTTTATCCCGAATGACTTTCAACACCATTTGCATGGCCTCTTTTCGATCCTCCGGCAAAATCAGATCATTGATAAATCCAACCTCTGCTTCGTACTGTTCTTTGGTGTAACCGTACAGTTTATAGAATCCGTCGTTGAGGAAATACAGTGTGATATTTTCTTCATCCTCGACTTTTGACGCGATAATGGCTCCCTGAATATTGTCCATAATCGTCTGTAACTGTTTATATGCATTTTTTTCTTTAATTTCAGCCACCCTCTGGTCTGTTATATTCTGCACCACCATATAGCAAAGCGTCCGATCCCCGCTGTCCGCAATAGCACGGATCGTCAGATAAAGAAATTCGGTCTGTTTCCCTTCGGCGGCAATGATCTCACAGGCGGCTTCTCGCTTTGTTTCTACTGTCTTGTGAATAGTGTCTTCCAGAATCTTTAAATTTTCTTTATCTAAATATCGGGAAAAGTGCAGACTGTGTTGCTTCGTGTCTTCCTCTTTTACCAGTCCCCGGAACTGACTTAAATACCGGTCATTCATGCGGATTACCTCGGTTGTTCCGTTGCGGTACTCAAAAATGCAGGCTCCGCCTACATAGCTGTTAAAGATCAGCGTTTCCATGGATTCCGGATTCCAGAACTCGTTGTTCAGATACTGCTCCTTATCACGATCCTCTCTGTTATGCTGCAGTTCAGCCTTTTCCATTAAAGCCTCGTACTCACTTACCTGCATTGGCCTGGAATAAAAATAGCCCTGGATATAGTAACATCCAATGGATTTCAGATAATCTGCCTGTTCTTTCCGTTCAACACCCTCTGCAATAACTGACATATCCAGCCATTTTGCCATACGCACCACGGACTCTATAATATTTCCGGCACGCTGTTTATTATCGGTGCTTTCCAGGAAACGCATATCCAGTTTCAGTACAGTCGCCGGAACGTCTTTCAGCGTGTTCAAAGATGAATATCCGCTTCCGAAATCATCAATTTCAATCGTAAATCCATGCTGGATCAGTTCTGTCACTTTCGCAATGATTTCCTTGTTCAAATCTGCAAATGCTGATTCGGTTATCTCCAGATGAAGCAGTCCCGGTTCAATCTGATATTTTTTTGTAATCTGGATCAGTACCGAGACGAAGTCATCCTTCAAAATATCTTTTCTCGACACATTCACAGAAAGCGGCAGTGGTGTTTTCCCTTCGTCTTTCCATTTTCTAAGAAGGCGGCAGGCTTTTTCCCAAATATACTGATCCATTTTATAAATAAAGCCATACTGTTCGAAAATTGGAATAAACTCTGCCGGAGAAACATATTCTCCATCCCGGTTCCATCTTGCCAGCGCCTCTGCCCCTATCATAGCCCCGTTTACATGATTGTACTGGGGCTGAAGCCACATTTCAAACTGTCCTTTTTGGAGAGCTTCATCCATGCTTGAAAGGATCTGCTGTTTATTCAACATTTCAGCTCTCATAAAGTCGCTGTACTGTTCGATCCGCTTTTCATAGTTTCCACGGACTGCATCTGCAGCAATCTTGGCACGATCATAGATGGTAATAATGGAGTCTTCTCTTTTGTCGATCAGATATCTGCCGACACGAATACTGATCTTCTGTTCGGTACAGGCTGGTTTTAAAGCTTTTTCATAAGCCTCGGTCATTACCTCCGAATCGACATGTATCGCCGGATAGAGTACTGCAAATTCATCGATGACAATTCTCCCACTGATGCCGTCTATCTTATCAGTGGCTTCACGAAGGCACTCTGCAACATGCTGCAGCACCTTATTGCCTGCGATGGTGCCGTACTGCTCATTGATCAGCTTGAAATTGTCCACGTTAACACAGGCAATGATATAATGCCCTGCTCCATGGTCTTTTATCATCGCCTGCGCAATACGAAAAAGTGCTTCTCTTGTATACAAACCTGTCAAATGATCTTTCTCATCCCGTAATGCCAAGTAAGAACGTTCGATTCGCCTCTCTAGTCCTTCTTTTGTCTTTTTCTTTATTGGTTCAAATGGTTCTTTCTTATTGTCCTTGCTTCTCTTATCCATCTTCTCTGTCTTATCCATCTTTTCCGTCTTATCCATCTTTTCCTTTGCCCACTCTGACTCCCTTGCCTGAAGTAACGGTAACAGTTATTGTGCGTTTTACTGAAACCATTATACTATATCCTTCTCTGTTAGAAAACCCTTCTTCCTGCAATTTCTTATGTTCGTATTAGAGTTTCTTTGGACTTTTAAGCGCAGAGTTCCTGCATCCGGGCAAGATCAGACTACTACGCAGATCAAAATACCTTTCTTGCATCTCGGTCCTGCAGAAACGACCAGAGGCACTGAACTGACGAAATATTCTCGTCAGACCAGTGCCTCTTGGTTTTAGCATCTGCTCTTCGAAGCTCTCCCTGCACCCTTTGCAGTTCTGCTTCTCAAAGCATTTTTTTCATTCTTTTTTTTATAGATGTGCTCAGACGCACTCCTGCTGATAAGCACGTTCATCCTGTCTCTGCTTTTCTTCGATCGCTTCTGCCAAGATCATGTCTTTAACCTTCATCAGACGAGTCTGATTTCCTCTTTCGTTTTCATCCAATTTCATGCGGATGTAACGAATGGTCATTTCCATCTGCGGAATTTTTACATATTCCAAAGCATTAACACGCCGGCGGGTTTTTTCCAGTTCTGCCGCAAGCATAGCAGCTTCTTTTTCTTTGGCTGCCAGCTCCAGCATGATCGGAAATGCTTCTGCCAGATCGCGGATTGCTGAGTCCAGTTCTCCCGATGTGCCTGCATAGCCGTAAGGATAAATATCCCCTGCATCGCTGGCCGTTGTCTGGAAATCAAAGACAGGAACATCCACGCTCATAACATTTTTCCCACCGACAGAAAGCTCTACGCCCTGTTTCGGAAACATGAGTGCTTCTTCCATGACCTCACGGCTCATAACTGCACTTGCAATAGAAAAGCTGTCATAAACATCTGCCAGCAAGCCTTCAACTTTCTGACGGAGTTCCATGTTTTCACGAGCCAGTTCCAGGAAGCCCTTCATCAGTTCGTCTCTCTTATCCTTGAGCAGCTTGTGTCCACGCTGCGCTGTCGCCAGACGTTTTTTCAAGGTGGTGAGCATCATTCTGGTTGGATTTACATTTAAACGTTCCATTCTGTTTCCTTCCTCTCACGGCATTTCCCTGAGCCTTTTTCGCAAAGTTCAGGCTTATGCCAGGCTCTCCCTATTTCAAATATTTTTCAATATATTCGTCCTTGATTCTCTTCAGCTCGCTCTTTGGCAGAATGCTGAGCAGCTTCCAGCCGATATCCAGTGTTTCTTCGATTGTTCTGTCTGTATCGTAACCCTGGGAAACATATTGTTTTTCAAACTCCTGGCTGAACTTTGCATACATCAGGTCAACTTCCGTCAATGCAGCTTCACCGAGGATCGTTACCAGTTCCAGACATTCCTTACCTCTTGCGTAGGCTGCAAAAAGCTGGTTCATCGTATCTGCATGATCCTCACGAGTCTTGCCCTTACCGATACCTTTATCTTTCAGGCGGGAAAGGGACGGGAGTACATCAATTGGCGGTTTCAGTCCTTTTCTGTAAAGATCTCGGCTTAAGATGACCTGACCTTCTGTGATATATCCGGTAAGGTCCGGAATCGGATGTGTTTTATCTTCTTCCGGCATGGTCAGAATCGGGATCATTGTGATCGAGCCTTCCGAATCCTTCTTCTTTCCGGCTCTTTCGTACATGGTCGCAAGGTCTGTATACAGATATCCCGGATAACCACGACGACCCGGAACTTCTTTACGAGCAGCAGATACTTCACGAAGGGCTTCTGCATAGTTTGTGATATCGGTTAAAATAACCAGTACATGCATACCCAGGTCGAAAGCCAGATATTCGGCAGCTGTCAGTGCCATACGCGGTGTTGCGATACGTTCAACTGCCGGGTCGTTCGCCAGGTTCATGAACAGAACGGTTCTGTCAATCGCACCGGTTCTTCTGAAGTCCGATGCGAAAAATTCTGCTTCTTCGTGGGTAATACCGATGGCTGCGAAAACTACCGCAAAGTTTCCTTCACTGCCGCGCACCTTTGCCTGACGGGCAATCTGTGCCGCAAGATCCGCATGCGGAAGTCCGGATGCCGAGAAGATTGGCAGCTTCTGCCCTCTTACCAGTGTATTCAGTCCATCGATAGCAGATACGCCTGTCTGGATGAACTCAGAAGGGTAGTCACGGGCAGCCGGATTCATCGGTAGACCATTGATGTCCAGATGCTTTTCAGCGATCAGATCCGGACCACCATCTTTCGGACGTCCCATACCATCAAAGACTCTCCCCAGCATATCCGGAGATACTGCAAGCTGGGTGCCGTGCCCCAGGAACTTGACAACACTTTCTTTCAGGTTAATACCGGTGGAGCTTTCAAACAACTGCACCAGTGCGTTGGACCCGTTTACTTCCAGGACTTTGCAAAGACGCTTTTCGCCGCTTGGAAGAACGATTTCTCCCAGTTCGTCATAGGTTACGCCTTCAACATCCTTTACAAGCATTAGAGGTCCAACAACTTCACTTATGGTTTTGTATTCCTTAATCATCTGCCTCTACCTCCATGCTTACCAGTTCTGCAAGACCTGCACGCAGTTCTTCCATCAGTTTGTCATAAGACTGGTCAATATCTTTTTCTTCAATATATTTGAATCTTCCGATAGATTCACGGGTCGGAAGTGCTGCGATCTTATTAAAGTTTGCACCTTTGGCGATTGCTTCTTTTCCCAGTTCAAAATAGCTTAAGATCAGCTTTAACAGCTTGTACTGCTTGTTCATGGAAGTATAGGTATCAACTTCGTGGAAAGCATTCTGATGCAGATAGTCTTCACGGATGGATTTTGCAACTTCCAGTTTCAGTCTGTCTTCGAAAGACAGGGAATCTACACCTACCAGCTGAACGATTTCATTCAGTTCCGCTTCTTCCTGAAGCAGAGTCAGCGTTTCCTGACGCAGTTTCGGAAATTCCTTGGATACGTTTTTTTCATACCATTCCTGCAGTTTATCAATATACAGAGAATAACTCTGCAGCCAGTTGATCGCGGGGAAGTGTCTCTTGTATGCAAGGGAGGAATCCAGACACCAGAATACTTTTACGATTCTTAAAGTTGCCTGAGATACCGGCTCGGAAATATCGCCTCCCGGAGGGGATACGGCTCCGATTGCAGAC
>CAKQVC010000058.1 GCA_934277655.1 uncultured Clostridia bacterium | reverse complement strand
TTCTTTTGATCAAGTTGAATGTGAATACAAAATTTTTTTTGAGTAATTTCCAAAATTATTGTCATTTGATTGTCACTCAACTAAAAACGAGCCAAGAAACGCCGTAATTTCAGCATTTCTTGGCTCATGTACATTATTCAAACTCAATCGTTCCAGGTGGCTTGCCTGTGCAGTCGTAGACTACGCGGTTGACGTGGTCAACTTCATTGACGATTCGGGTCGTCACACGATCGATCAGATCCCACGGCAGGTGGGCAGCTTCCGCAGTCATGAAGTCACTGGTCGTTACTGCACGAAGTGCAATCGCATAATCATATGTTCTGAAATCCCCCATAACGCCTACGGAACGCATATTCGTCAGAGCCGCAAAATACTGTCCCAGGGTTCCCGGATGTCCGTACTGAGGAATTGTTCCTTCGTTCATAGCACGAGCAATTTCTTCACGATAGATATAATCTGCATCCTGTACAATCTTTACCTTCTCAGCAGTCACTTCGCCGATGATACGGATTCCAAGTCCCGGACCTGGGAACGGCTGACGAAATACGAGATACTCCGGAATGCCAAGTTCCAGTCCCGCACGGCGCACTTCGTCCTTAAATAACATGCGCAGTGGCTCGATGATCTCTTTGAAATCCACATAATCCGGTAAGCCTCCGACATTGTGGTGAGACTTGATAACGGCAGATTTTCCGAGGCCAGATTCGATCACATCCGGATAAATCGTGCCCTGAACTAAAAAATCCACCGCACCGATCTTCTTCGCCTCTTCCTCAAAAACACGGATGAACTCTTCGCCGATAATCTTACGCTTCGCTTCCGGCTCCGTTACACCGGCAAGTTTGGAATAGAAACGTTCCTGTGCATTCACGCGGATAAAGTTCAGATCATAAGGTCCTTCCGGTCCGAATACAGCTTCAACTTCATCACCTTCATTCTTACGTAGCAGACCATGATCGACAAAAACGCAGGTCAGCTGCTTGCCGACTGCCTTTGACAGCAGAACTGCTGCAACGGAGGAATCCACACCGCCAGACAGTGCACACAGAACCTTGCCATCGCCGACTTTTTCGCGGATCTCACGAATCGTGGTTTCCACGAAACTATCCATTTTCCAGTCGCCCTTACATCCACAGACCTTTAGCACGAAATTCTGCAGGATTTTAAATCCTTCGACAGAATGCATAACCTCCGGATGGAACTGGGTCGCATAAAACCCTGCGGTTGGATTTTCCATTGCGGCTACCGGGCATACCGGCGTATGTGCCGTTACCTTAAACCCGCAAGGCAGGGTTTTGATATAGTCCGTGTGGCTCATCCACATAATCGTGTTGCCAACGGTTCCACAACCTGTCGTTTCCGGACCGCCCATGCCAAGACCTGCCAGAAGTCCGCTGCGGTCGTCCACAGTTACCTCGGTTCTTCCGTATTCGCTGACCGGTGCCGTCGCAACCTTCCCGCCTAACTGATGTGCCAGAAGCTGTGCACCATAGCAGATCCCGAATACCGGAATCCCCAGTTTGAAAATTTCCGGATTGCACTGAGGAGAATCCTCCCCGTAAACACTGTTTGGTCCACCGGTCAAGATAATGCCGGATGGTGCCATTTCCTTTAATTTGTCCAGTTCAATCGTATACGGATGAACCTCACAGTACACGTTACATTCCCGGACACGACGAGCAATCAGCTGATTGTACTGCCCGCCGAAATCTAAAACAATAATATTTTCTCGCATTTTTCTTCCTTATATGACATTCAGTATATCCATTATATTAATTGTGTTCAACATTCGCTCTCAGCAAACGCAAAGCGGGCAGCATGACCGCTGCCCCTGCACTTGCAAGTTTTACTATTTGATCACGTTTCCGGACGCATCTTTGAGAATAACGTCATGAGCTCCGCCTTCCACAATGGATGTCGCTGAAACTAAGGTTAACTTCGCCTTTTCCTGCAGTTCTTTAATAGAAATCGCGCCGCAGTTACACATAGTCGATTTTACTTTCGTCAGGGAAAGATTTACGTTGTCGTGAAGGGAACCTGCATACGGAACATAGGAGTCAACGCCTTCCTCAAACTTCATGCGAGGGTCGCCGCCCAGGTCATATCTCTGCCAGTTTCTCGCACGATTGGAACCTTCTCCCCAATACTCTTTTACATAGTTTCCGTTGATGTTCAGTTTATTTGTTGGAGATTCATCAAACCGCGCAAAATATCTTCCCAGCATGATGAAGTCTGCTCCCATGGCCAGAGCAAGCGTCATGTGGTGGTCGTAAACAATACCGCCATCCGAACAGATTGGAACATAAATGCCGGTTTCCTTAAAATATTCATCACGAGCTGCCGCCACTTCGATAACCGCTGTAGCCTGTCCGCGTCCGATACCTTTCTGTTCACGAGTGATACATATGGATCCGCCGCCAATACCGATTTTTACGAAATCAGCCCCAACTTCCGCAAGATAGCGGAAACCTTCGCCGTCAACAACGTTACCTGCACCGATTTTTACAGAGTCACCATACTTTTCACGTACCCAGCGAATCGTGTCAGCCTGCCATTCGCTGTAACCCTCGGAGCTGTCGATACAAAGCACATCTACACCAGCCTCAACCAGTGCCGGGATTCTTTCTTCATAGTCACGTGTGTTGACACCAGCACCAACAACATAGCGTTTATGTTCATCCAAAAGTTCATTCGGATTGGACTTGTGGGAATCATAGTCTTTTCTAAAAACAAAATGCGTCAGTCTCTGGTTGTCATCAATAATCGGCAGTGCATTCAACTTGTTGTCCCAAAGGATATCATTAGCTTCGCTTAAAGTAATGCCTGTATGACCGTAAACTAATTTATCAAACGGCGTCATAAACTCGCTGATCTTCGTATCCAATGACATTCTGCTTACACGATAGTCACGGCTGGTAACCAGACCCAGGATTTTTCCTTCTGCAGTACCATCATCAGTGATTGCAATCGTGCTGTGACCCTTTTTCTCTTTCAGCTCCAGAACATCCTGCAGTGTCTGATCCGGTCTCAGGTTAGAATCACTGGTAACAAATCCTGCCTTGTGTGCTTTCACTCTCCGTACCATTGCTGCCTGATTTTCAATGGTCTGTGAGCCGAATATAAAAGAAATTCCACCTTCCTTTGCAAGTGCGACTGCCATATTGTCATCAGAAACAGCCTGCATTACAGCGGAAACCAATGGAATGTTCATTGTAATCGCAGGTTCTTCACCCTTTTTAAATTTTGTGATCGGTGTTGCAAGCGAAACTGCCTCAACACGACAGTCTTTCCCTGAATATCCCGGCACCAGCAGGTATTCGTTGAAAGTTCTTGAAGGTTCTTTAAAGTAAAATGCCATGTTTTTCTCCTTTTCTGTCCAGATTATCTCGTTTAAAAAATATCTCAGTCCCGTACCCTGCACCTCCGAAGCTACCGACGCGTTACGCATCCCCGCCCGCAAGCCTTTTCCTCGCAAAATACTTTCCTGAGCTTTATCTAAAAATTTATGTAACAAAAATATTATTACCTATTGTATACCAAAAGCTGCATCGTTTCAAGTGTTTTTGAGGGGTTTTTCTGCATATTTCGCCGGATATTTTGCTTTCATCATATTCTGTTCTTACACATCCCCTATCCTCCTCCTGCGCAAAATATTTCCTCATGGGTTTTCTTTCGTTGCCTGCTTTCATTTGCCAGACTGTGTTTCAAATCGTTTTTTACTTTTTCCTACATTTTATTTATAGCTTTTAATGACAAAGTCCCTGCCCTATGCTAAAATAGGATTACCTTAAGTGCAGCGTTTTCCCTCGCAACCAAAACATCTGCAGAGAAAAAATTTTGCGGAGTTCAGATGCGATGAAGAGTATTCATAATGCTGCAAGTAACTTTCAGGAGGATTGTATTTTGGAGAGAAAAAAGAAACAGAAAAATTTATACCGCCGGCTTTTAACAATGCTGGTAACCGCACTGCTGATAACATCAGCTATATCTCCGGTTTGGGCGGTCAATGTGACAGATACTGGTGCTGCCAACATCCCTGCAGCAGGAAAATCTGAAGCAAGCACCACAACCAAAACAAATGCCAGCAAGCCCTCAGAAACGGAGTCAACGGAAGATTCTAAAACAGAAGCAGACAAAACTACCGACAAAGAATCGAAAAGAAACGCACCCAAAGAAAATGTCCAGCAGGCAACCATCATGCTTACAGGGGACTTGATGTGTCAGCCGATGCAGCAACTGGCAGCCTACAATGGAAGTACTTACGACTTTAAACCTACCTTTCAATATGTAAAAAAAATTTTTGATACCGCTGATCTTGTCATCGGGAACCTGGAGACACTGGTAAGTAAAAGCCTTCCACTCTCTAAAGACATGTCCAGTCTGCAGACCAAACCATATCTCAATGCCCCGGAAGAATTCCTGGATGCACTGGAATATGCGGGATTTGACGGATTCATCACTGCCAATAATCATGACTGTGACGGAGGAGAAACAGGTCTTGTGGAAACACTGGATGCTTTGGACGCACGAAAAATCCCTCACACGGGAACTTTCAAAGACGAGAATGAGCAACGTTATATGCTTTTTGAACGAAATGGAATCAAAATTGGAATTTTGTCCTACGCAACCTATTTTAATAAGAAGGAAAAATTCCTTTCTGTCGAAAAGCAGGCTTATATGCTTAACCGCCTGGACACAGATGCTGTTCAACGTGATATCAAAGCTCTCCGTGATGCCGGTGCTGAATATATCATTGCCTACAACCACAGCGGTACAGAGTATTCACAGGTACCGGCTGCACGTCAGGAGCGTTATGCTATACTCCTGGGAAGTGCCGGTGTAGATTATGTCGTGACCTCGCATCCTCATGTTCTGCAGCCTTACGAAAAACTTCCGGTTGGGGATAAATACGTTCCGGTTATCTACTCTATGGGTAACTTTACCTCGGCCATGCTTTCTTCGATTACAAAGGAGACCCTGGTACTGTCCCTGACCCTGTCCAAAGATAAAAACGGCAAAGTTTCTCTCAAAGAACAGACTTATTATCCATGCTATATGCTGGACGAATACGAAAATGAGCCATTTGTGCTCATGCCTGAAGATAACCGCTTCAATGGTAACTTTGAGCAGACTGCCTCCGAAAAGCTAAAGAAACAACTTGCGAAAAGCTATGCACATATTCGCGAAATCGTTGGCAAGCTCCACTAAAGGCAAGAAAATTGCAAATAAAATAGGATATCGCTCCGGTCGATTGATTTCGGCAACTGTCCGACAGTTCTTTATTTGCCGCTAAAACACCTATCAAAAACCTCCGCTGAAAGTCTGGTTAAAGGCTTGTAACCACTATGCTTTCCCGGAGGTTTTTTTGTTTCTATTTCACTTCAATTTTTTTCGTGCTGGACCATTTTCCCTTCAGTGCGATGGTAAAATTCCGGCTATTGATAGTTTCAGCCAGTCCACGGACACGAACATAATAGATCTTACCTTTTTTTGCAGCAAAGCTTGTAGAAATACTTGCTTTCTCAGAGTTCTTTACAGTTTTGGTTTCGTAGGTATTCTCTTTAAAATCTTTCGAAGTACCGTACATCACCTCGTAAGCCATCACACCCGTTTCAGAAGATTTTCCGCCGTTCTTCCAGCGCACCATTACTTTTGCTTCTTTACTGCTCTTTTCCTTGCCAGTCGCACTGTCTTTCTTGTCGGCCTTATCAGACTTACCATCATTGCTACTGGATGCTTTAATCGCAGTAATGGAAACCGCATCTTTTTTCATCCAGTAGGTTTTCAGCGGCTTCACATCTATCGTTACCCTGATTTTCGACGGATGTGACAAACGATTCCCGGTTGTCCAAATCGTGATTGTGCTACGTCCTGCCTTTTTCGCACGCACAACTCCGTCATCGGAAACCTCCGCCACCTGTGGGTTTCCCGATGTATAGGAAAAGCCATCGCCATCTCCATCTGCCTCTGGTACTAACTTCAGAGCCTTGCTTTTCACAGTCAGCGTGTATTTTGTTTTGGCAATCGTCAAATTCTGCCGTTTGCCAATAATCGTAAAATATGCCTGAGCCTCGCCTTCAAAGTCTCCTTTTCCAACAGCTTTTACAATATATTCTCCAGCATCCGCCATGTTTTCGACCTTTTCAGTATTTCCTCCCCGCACCGCAAAATATTCCACGTCGTAGTCATCTGTCGTCAGTGTTTTTTCGGAACCGGCGATCAGATTGCCATCATCGTCCTTATCACCCGTATAAAAAACTCCGGTGACGGCCGGATTATGTGCCTTACCATCCGCCATAACCATATAACTGTCCAACGTTACTTCGTAATTCGCAATATTTATTTTCGAACTTTCCTCTGGCAGTCCCGGTTCATCTTTATTTTCACCATCAGTCTGGCTATCTTGTTTGTTGTCGCCACCAACCTGACTGTTTTGTCCTTTTGGGCCATCCACCTGATTCGATGTTCCTGTGTTGGTAACATCTTGCTTTGAGTTAGCCTGTTGAGTGGCATCCATCTGTGCATTGTCCTGTTTCAGAGTATCAGTCTTACCTGTCGTTATCGTTGCACTCTGCATTGGTGCCTGCTCCGACAGCGCTCCAAAAGCCGTCACTCCTCCACCCGAAAAAGCAACGCAAAAAATCAACATCAGTACTGCTATGCTTTTCGTTTTCGTTCGCCCCATTGTTTTTTCTCTTTGTGTTCTCATCTCTTTCTGATCCAATCTCCTTTTTGATTTTACATTATTTTACCTTATCTAACCTGCCCTGGCAATAAAATTCTGCAATATTTTGTTGTAATCCTTGCTGTTTTTAGATTATTTTTTCTCCCAGGACTCATCAATTTTCTTTTGCGAATCGCATCCAAAAAACACTGTTCCCGTCCGCCCACTCATGTCCAATCTTCGTATTTATATGATATTCACAGTATATTTATCCATCTTGCTCAAGTCATATTTTTTTGCTTCATTTACCCTTTCGTTGCTGATTTTTCGCCTCTAAAAACACCTCTTCAAAAAATTATGATCTGTTTTTTTGAAAAAAACAAAAACCGTAAAATTCCAACGATTTCGAACATTCAAAAACTCAATATAATTGCTGTTATGTTCACTTTCAGCTTCAGTTCTGCATTTGCTGCATCTCCAAATCCAGCAAGCACATCTGCCGCTGATTCACAGGCTGCATTCAGCAAGGTAGTAGCAGACGCTTTAAAAACAATTTCCTACAATGGAAAAGGCTATGTTGGATCTGGGTTATCCAGTGACAACAACAATTACCTTTCCAAAACAGCAATTGAGCAGGTAGCTTCTGAATTTGAAGCACACTATCTTGCTGAAATTGGAAAAGTAAATGCAAATTGGGACAATGTATGGACTAGCGTAAACGATGAGAGTAAAGTTGTAGAAGCTCTTGAGACAGCTCCATACCTTGCAAAAATTTGGGAAGCGCAGGTTGATATTGAAAAAACAGCTGCCTACAGTGCATTGACACCTGATGTAAGTGCATATACTACTAAATCTCAGAAAGAAATTAAAGCTGTAGTAGATGAACAAACAAATGCATTAGAAAGTGCTGTAGCTAATTATGTAGCAGGAACTAACGATAAGGCCACTATTGATGCATTTAAAGCAGTTGTTACAGCAATTGATACTGCATTAAAAAATGGTGAAAAAGCATCCGATGCTACAGGTGCTATCGCTACTGCTACAACAAATGCTACAAAAGCGTTAACTGAAGCTGCTGCTAATTTCACTGATGCTGTTGAAGATGCATACAAAACTCCAGCTAATACAACCGAAGCAGCTAGAAAAGCAAGCTTAAATGCAGATGTAGATAAAGTTGTTGCTTTCTACGAAGATGCAATTGAATACGGCAAGGTTGATTCCAGTAATGCTGACATGAACACAACCGCAAAAGTTGTTGCATATTTGAACTCTGTACAGAGCAAGATTGCTGATACATTTAGTACAACATCTTCTTTTGATAAGTTTTATAATGCATTAGATAAATTAAAAACAGGTGACTTTGTAACCGCAGCACTTGAAAAAGATGCTACCGCTAAGAAGGCTGAAAGAAACGCTGATGGTACTCTGAAATATAGAGATATCGATGTTGATAAAGCTTTGGCTGATGCTAAAGATGATGTAAAAGCTACATTAAGAAACGATATTCTTAAGGATACCAACAATATTGCACGGAAAGATACTACTTTAACTGTTCCTGCTAATCAGGCATATGAATTAAAAGCATATAAAGCAGAAGCTATTACTAAAATCACAACTGGCGATTATGCATTAGCAAATTGGGCAAAGGACAGAAAAGACAAAGTGGAAGCAATCCAAGACGATTACAGTGATCAGATTTTGGTTGCAAAATCTGCAGATGCAGTCGATGCTTTAGTAAAAGAAGCTAAGGGAAAAATGGATGCAATTCTTACAACTGCTCAAATCGGCACTCTCAAATCACGTACTGATGCAAGAATTTCTGCATTAGACTATGATGATATGTTAGCAAAATATTATGATGCTGTTGTTGGAACAAAGGGATATTCCGCTAAGATTAAAACTGATGCTATTACTGCAGCAAAAGATTTAATAAAGGATGCAGTTATTGCTAAAGAGAACAAGGACTTAACCTATGCTGAAATTGATGAAATCATCAAGGCTAATAAAGATGCTGCTATTGCAAAGGTAACAGATGTCAAGACAACCGACGAGTTGAAAGCACAAGCTAATGAATTAAAAACATTATTTGATTCATTACCTACAACTGTGACTGTTGCAGACAAAGAAACAATTTTATCTGCACAGAAAGCATTTGATACTTATCTTGAATTGCCAGGTACTGCAACAACAGATGTTATCAACGCATATAAATTAAAGAATGCGATGAAGAGCTTAATGACTGAAGAAGCAAAAGCAGTAAATGCTCAGATTAAAGCTCTGCCAGAAACAATTACCATTAATGATGCTGATGCTATTAAAGCAGCAAGAGATGCATATAAAGCATTAGAAGGAACTTATGGTGATTATGATAATGATAGTACATTTAACTATTTAGGTGCAACTGTTCAGAGCTTAGTAAGCAGAGCAAATGCATTAACTAACGCTGAAACTAATTTAGAAAAAGCAAAAGTAGAAGATGCTGCTAAAAAAATTGAAGCACTTACATCTAGCTCAACATTAGCTGAGGTTAAAGCTGCACAGGCTGCATATGATGCACTCAAGTTAGAAAGCAAATTATATTTCAATGATGAATTATATGCTAAACTGGTAGCTGTACAGAAAGGTATCATTCCTTCAACAGTTGAAGCATTAAAGATCACTGCTAAATCCACAGCTAAGAAGGGATCCATCACTGTATCCTGGACTGTAAAGGGCGATGCTACTGCTGCAGATGGATACAG
>CAKQVC010000057.1 GCA_934277655.1 uncultured Clostridia bacterium | reverse complement strand
CTTTTAAGATCAACTTGATGAAAGTTGATTTACCTGCACCGCTGGGTCCTACCAAAAAAACAAAATCGCCTTTGTTTATATGTACACTGACATCGTCCAAACCGATGTTTGTGCGGTACTTCTTTGTTACATGATCAAATGTAATCATATTATCCCCTTTATTGTTCTGATTTTCGACTTACTTTTTTATTATACTACATTTTCACATGAAATTAAATAGAAAAATGTGGCAGTTTTTCTAAGATTGTGTGAACAAGATTTCTTATTTCGCCTTTTACATCTTCAGCAAGTGCCATCTGACTGCACGCGAATTCTGCACCATAAAAAAGCTCCGGCGGTGCCATGCTTACCGCAAAGTCAAATTTCAGCTTTAAAAAGCGCTCTGTTTCTGCCCGGTCTGCAAGGGGATTATTCTTATTCAGCACCCAGAGGACTCTTTTCCCTGCCTGAAGTCCCATCTTTTCTTCGTCTTTCAATGCCTCAAAAGTGTCCAGCCCTGCCAGGATCCGACTGGGAAGGGGATCGATTACCCCAATCAGAAGGTCCGTATGTCTCCACATTTTCGGGTTATCCAGGATCAGGTACTTTCCCTTGATTGTCGTAAAATCCATAATATCCTCTGCCTCAGCAGTCTGCAGTCTGTCTGACAGTCTTTCTGATCTGCCGGCAGACCGTCTTTCATCCATCATGTACGCACCCGGTTTCCGATTTCTCATCGAAAACGACGCTTCCTCTATGCTTCCGCTACACATACGATTTCCATACAGGATCCAGTTCACGTTTTCACACAGATTGACCCTTGTTTCTGTCTGCGGACCTCGTGCAATTCCCGTATTCTGTGCAGTATATCCCTTCTGGTCTTTTCGTCCGTTTTCTCCGGCATTTCCCGGGAAAGTTTCTGCTTCACTCAGAAAATCATGGAATTTTTTCCTGCGAAAAAAGTGATCAAAGCACATCCTGTCATAAAGCAGCGGTTTCCCTGCCTCCGGTTTTCTGCATTCGATATATGCAGCAGTCTGCCCGGTCTCTGCGATCAGGCGGGCTATGGACGATGCAAGAAAGGTCGTTCCTGCCCCTCGTCCCACACCGACAACGCCGATGCGATACTTTTGTTTGTCCTGCAGGATGCCCCTGTTTTCCCACGGCAGGGCAGTGTTTTCTCCATTGCAGAGGTTTCCTCCGGCTCTGGATTCTGTGGGTTTTCCTTTTTCAGCATGATCGTGTTTTTTATACCATCCCATCTGACTTTGCTTTCTTCTTTCTTCTTGATTTTCCCTGCTTTTTAATGCCGACCCGGGTTTGTGTTTCCTCTTCGGATTCTACTTTCGGCTTGGTTCCTGCCCGGATCGATTCGATTTCCGGTTTGGTTCCTGCTTAGTCCCTGTTCCGGTCCGGATTTCTGTTTGAATTTCCATTTTTTACTATACAGGTTTTTACATGGGTTTTCAACCCATTTTCAAAATCAGGTATTTTTCGGTCGGATTTAGGGACTTTTTTGTCGTTTTTTGTGATTTTCTGCTCCTGCATCAACGCAATATAATGCGGCTCCGGCATGTCCGATTTAAAAGGGTAAAAGTGTACACTATGAAAGGATCTTGGGATGCGAAACGTAAAGACAAAAAAGGAGGCTGTATCCTAACGGTTCCAATGATTATTTTCCGTTAAAGCACGTAGCCTCTTATTACCCTTTTGATTTTGATATATTCTGTTTTACAGGAATTTCAGCCCCATTGCTTTCAGCTCCATCCGCAGTCTTTCTCTCCGGTATATGAGCCGATTGCAAAGATAAACAAGCCCCAGCGGGATCAACATAAGCAGCCCGGCAAAGAGAAATCCATTCCTGGAAATACTCGTATTTTCATAAACAGCCCCGTCTACATCCACGAAATTAGGAGATACACTGTCCCCCATCAGAGCATATTTTTCCTTAAAATATTCTGCGGCTTCTTGATATCTGCAGATAGTTTTCTCCGTTTGATAGCTGATCCCGGCTTCATCTCTCAGGATATCCTCCTGATCTTTGATGAGTAGATTGCTGAATGCGATGACCTTCCGGTTTTCATCCTGTTTCAAATGCATCTCCGCTCTCATTCCGTTTTTCATCTCATAAGAATCTGTAAGGTTCTGCTGCTTCTGGATCTGCAGCCCGGAGTGAACATTCAGTCCTGCAAATAAAGCGAATACCAGTAGCATCGGGATCATCCCGGCATACCATTGTTTTTTCTTCGATAAGTAATATTCAAGAAAAAGCAGGCCGATTCCGCAGCATAAACTGATCATCCAGCCGATATAAACATTCATCTCGTTCCCCTTTCCGCTAAATATCCATCAACTTCATTTTTTTCAGCATCCGTTCTTTTTCCTGTTTCCTTCGATACTGAACATACCTTAAAATGCAGATCAGCACCGGTAAAAAGATGACTCCGCCTTTCACGGCAGCTGCGTTTGCTGTTGTTTCCTGTTTCAGGTTCAGGTTTTCCGCTTCATCCTTTAGCTGCTGATAGTTGCTCGATTCTCCCTGGAAATTTTTAATGGAGATCTGACGTTCCTCTAAGGTTTTTTCAATCGCCGATGCAGCTTCCGGATACTCCGGACAGCTGATTTTTCCGTCATCTGCCTGCACCGCAAAATATCTGCTGCCCGCGTCTTCGTTGGTCACAAATTTTCCAAGAAGCTTCAGTTCTTTTTCTTTCGGATTTTCCGCATTGCGCTCAACCATGACCATCTGGGTGCCTATACTTTCCGCTCCGCTGTGTACATCCAGCTTCTGGATATCTGCATAAGAAGTTTTCTGACCGGATGGAATGAGAACAAATGCCGCCAGGGACAAAATTGCAAGTCCTGTAAGGAGCAGATGAACCTTGCGGAAGTCTTTTCGTCTCAGCAGAAGATTTTCCCCGATGAGCAGCCCCAGCGTAATCCCCGCATATGTCAGGATGAAATAGAGGATAAGAATGTTCTGTATTATAATCTCTATTAATTTCATTTCGTTTCCTCATTCTTTTCTTTGCGGTAAGTGCTGATGAGCAGCTTCGCCGCTTCAAAGTCAATCCGGTCTTCCAGAGCAAGTTTTTTTATCAGTTTTACATACGGTGCGGTTTCTTCCTGCTCCTGTGCCTCTATTTTTTCGATCAGTTTATCTAGCCGCAGCCGCACGGTCGGGTACGTTACCCCATAGCTTTCTGCGATCTTTTTTAATGATCCACTGGACAGTACAAATTTTTTGATAAAGACCACATCTTCCTCTTCCAGATTCTCCATCCATTCCGGTACTGTTGAAATTGCCATTCCTCTCCACCTCGCTTCTTGTAATTAGCGATAAGTATCCCAGAATTTACTTTTCCGGGATACTTACCTATGTTTTCTTGTTTATATCAAAGCAGCTATTGCTACCGTCTAGTCAAATACTTTTTTATTAATTTCCATGCAACAGTGTAAACAATTGCCGTTATACCAATCAGCAGTAGTAACGCAATGACATTCCAGCCTAGTTTCATGTGCTCCTCTACCTTTCTTTTATTTGTACTTTTATTTTTCTTTATTATATACTTTAATTTTATTAAAGTCAACATTAATTTTATTATTTTTCTTTAACTTTATTAAAGTTTTCTACATAAAAAAGTGCAATCCACCTAATGGACTGCACAGATATTTCCATATTTTCTTTTTCATCAGTCTTCATCTGCCTTAGCAGGAACGATGAACCGGAATCCGCCCGGCACGACTTCCATCTCGATCCTGCCGGCATCTACAATTTCCCCATCGGTACACAAACGCATTGTTCCCTGATTCGGTGTGATCACGACCCTCTTGCACATTGTATGTGAAAGAATATTCCCGATGTCAGGAAGCTCCATATGAGTTCCTTTGGCATAATACGGGAATTTCTTGATGAACTCCCTCCTCGGAACGTTATAAATAATATTGACATTGAGTAGCCCATCGGTCAGATCGGCAAGCGGCATGCCTTTTACGCCACCCCCACAGTATGAGCCGCCGGATACCGCCGTCAGCAGCAGCGGTCCGTCGTGAAGCACCTTTCCGTCAGCTTCTACTCTCAGGTCGGCACCCTTTTTCTTTACCATCATGACCAGCACCGCCATCATGTAGGCCATGGTACCTTTAAGCAGCGGATAGTTCTTTAATGTTGCTGTCAGATCCACCACATTACAGTCAAAACCGATATTGAACATGTTGGCACAGTATCTGGTCTTTTCCTCGCCAGCCAACACGCCATGATAACGAATGGCGTCACACTTCATAGACTTGCCGAAGAGCTGGTTTTCCACATCCAGAAAATCTCCCGCCTCCGCAAAATTTCTGCAAAAATCATTTCCGGTTCCAATGGGGATTACTCCTGCCGCCACATTTTCATAGCCCATGATCCCGTTTAGGACTTCATTAAAGGTTCCATCTCCCCCACAGGCATAGATGCGGATTTCATCTGCCCTCTCCTCTGCAGGCAGGCTGCTGTTTTCAATACAGATCTGCCTTGCCAGAATCTCCGCGTCACCGATACCCTCACTGGTGTAAATGACCGGCTCCACATTGTTTTTCTCTGCAATTCCCCTTATATGCTTAATAAATGTTTCGTTTCCTTCGCCCTGTCCTGCTTTCGGATTGACGATAAAATAGTATTTTTGATTGTCTATATTACTCATGCTTTATCTGTTTCTCTCTGTCTGAATTTTCTTTTCCCCACTATTTTATTGTTTTTTTACATATAAATCAATTGTAGCTGCCTCTTTACCGGATTTTCTTAGCATTTTCTTAGCACTAAAACAGGGTATAATATATCTGTTAAAAACTACATCAAGAGGAGGATTCCTTATGGATTCACGTATTGAAAAACTTTCCGGACTGCTTGTCAACTATTCCTGCAACCTGCAGCCGGGTGAAAAAATTTTGATAGACTATGAAGGCGAGTGCTGCAAACCCCTGGTCCGCCAGTTGATTAAGGATGTTTACAAGGCCGGCGGCAGACCATACATCAACCACAAAGACAGCCAGATTCTCCGAGAAGTCCTGCTTCATGCAGACGAAGAGCAACTGGAATTTCTCAATGATTATCAGCTGTATCAGATGAAAGGAATGGATGCATACATTGCTATCCGCGGTGGCGACAACATATCGGAATTAAGCGATGTACCTGCTGAAAACCTGAATTTATATTACCGTCTGACTTCGCCTACCCTGGATCAGAGAGTCAACCAAACCAAATGGGTCATCTTGCGCTATCCCAACGGCTCTATGGCACAACTGGCAGGAAAGTCTCAGGAAGCATTCGAAGATTTCTTCTTCAATGTCTGCACACTGGACTACCGCAAAATGAGCAATGCCATGGACGCGCTGGTTGATCTGATGAACCGTACTGATAAGGTCCGCCTGACCGGTCCGGAAACTGATCTGACATTTTCCATCAAGGACATTCCTGCCATCAAATGCGATGGTAAATGCAACATCCCTGACGGTGAAGTTTATACCGCCCCGGTAAAAGACTCCATGAACGGCGTGATTTCTTACAATACTTTCAGCGAAGAGCAAGGCTTTACCTACGAAAACATCCGCTTTGAAATCAAAGACGGCAAGATCATCCATGCAACAGCTAACAATACTGACCGTATCAACAAGCTTCTGGATACGGATGACGGGGCCCGCTATTTCGGCGAATTTGCCATTGGTGTCAATCCGTTCGTCCTCACGCCGATGAAAGATACTCTTTTCGATGAAAAGATCTGCGGCAGCTTCCACCTGACGCCGGGTGCTGCGTATGAAGATGCTTTCAACGGAAACAAATCAGCGGTTCACTGGGATCTGGTCATGATCCAGCGGCCGGAATATGGTGGCGGAGAAATCTATTTCGATGACGTGCTCATCCGTAAAGACGGGCTCTTCGTTCTCCCGGAGCTTCTGTGCCTCAACCCTGAAAATCTGAAATAGCTCTGATGATAAAACGTTAATCAGGACGGCGATTAAACACCAAACGCCCTTTATGATTAAATGACGACAAGGCGTTATCGCCTGAATTCCAATCCGGAGCCGCCTTAATCCCGAAAAAGCCTGCCCTCACTCTGCGGCCGGCTTTTTTATTATGCGAATGTATCGTTCAGTCCTCCCAAAAACTGCATGCAAATCCACCGCTAAATGATGATCCGCTTACCGGTGAGACCGTCTTCCATCTCTCCCCCATTCGTTCTATTTTTTTCCTTTTTCTGCATAATCTCTACCCTTCTAACCATAAACAGTCTATAAAGTATGTCCTCTTCTCACATTTCTTCGCAAAATCTGTCCTTTCGGCTCTTTTTTCTTGTCTGAGAAATTTGGGTGCATCGTATTCTTTCATGGGGTCAATTTTCGCCCTGACCCAATCAAAAAATGTCTACCCTCCGCTTGCTTATTTTCTCAGAGAGTAGACATTATGCAATTTTTTCTATATTTTCCCAGTAGCTTGCGTCTGCATCCAACGGCACGCCTTCCTGCTAGCTGCCACTGCTTTCACCGAGGCACGATTTCACAGTCATTCTTGCGTCTGCATCCAACGGCACGCCTTCCTGCCAGCTGCCACTGCTTTCACCAAGGCACGATTTCACAGTCATTCTTGCGACTGCAACCAACGGCACGCCTTGCTGCCAGCTTCCGCCACCTCCGCCGCCGAAACCGCCGCCGGAGAAGCCACCGCCAAGACCGCCGCTTCTAACTGCGTATCGGTGCATAGAGTAGACCTTTTAATGTATCCTCCGCTATTCGATCTGTTTCTTTTCCTTCTTGATTAAAATAAGTAATTTCCCTTTCCGTGCAGCGGATGCATCCCAAATATTTACCTTCTCGGTCGAACAAGGCTGCATACATGCCTACCACATCATTGTAATTTGGAAAAATCGTAATATACACATTATCCTGCACGCTAAATCCCGTGAAGAAATCGTAGCTTTCCCGCTGTGCATCTAAAAACGGCATGTTTTTTTCAACTAACTTTTCATCTAAAACGATCTCATATTTCCCGGTATATGGATCTATTTGTACAATACTCCGAGTCTCATTCCAAAAAAAGGTTTTTGAAGTATCATCCGCATAAGTATTATCAGAAAACCAAGTTCTTGAAGGCATTTTCATTGCGGATAATGTGCTGCCAAACATTCCGTCATAGCTATACTGCTTAACAATCGAAAACTTCTGTGTTTTTGTATCCAGCGATGCAATAACGGAAACCGGGTAATGTTCATTCCATGGTGTTTCTTCATTGCCTCGTTCGCACATCATTACCAGATTATTCTCATCATCAAGAAAAAATGCAATCGGATACAATCCTATCCCATCCTCTTGCATGGAATCCACTGTTCCAATAATATCATCATCATTTCTCAATGTCACACAGAAATTCTTTGGATCATAGCTTATAGAAAGCTGTTTATTCCAAATTTGATATTCCTCCATATATCCTTCTTTCTCGCAAACGATGTAATTTCTGTCAGGTTTGACCGTTGAATCTGTTCTGAGTACAAGAAGATCATCCGTCATTGCCATAGGATACAACGCATCCGACCAGCCGTTTTTATCCTCGATCTTAAAGATTGTTCCCGGCTTGATTTCTAGTTTTTTTGCCTGAAAGTCAAAATTCATCTCATGTGCTGCCCACTCATTCTGATTTTCGCCTGTGTAAGTCACAAACTCCACCTTCGATGCATTTTCCGCAGTAACATTATCTTCCCTGCTACAACCAAAAAACATTCCACAAAAGATACCCAGCAGCAAAATCGCAGCAATCGTTCTTACATGACGTTTCATTTAACACCCCTCCTACCCCATATACACAGGACTGATTTTCCACCCTGCATCTTCAGATTGATCCGCCTCTGCCATCACGTCTATCGTCAGTTCTTCCCACTCCCCGAATTTTGCCTCCTTTGCCAGAGAGGTATCTTTCGTGCTTTGGAATTTCGGAGATGTCTGGCAGCAGATTCTTACCACAACCTTTTCCTTCTCTGCTGCTCTGCATTCTCTTAATACCTGGCTTTCAAGATTACGCAGGTCATAATTTTTTCCAAAATAATGTTCCGCCCACTGCGATGCGTAAGTACATGCCGCTGTTTTGGCATTCCCAAAATCCGCAAAAGCAGTAGCGAAAACGATCAAAGCCATTACACAGAACAGTGTACTCTGTTTCATCGTAATTCTTTGATGCTGTAAAATATGCTCAATGCGGCATTTCGTCTTCACGCTTCCAAATGCCGATATACTTGCTGTCCTGGTATTTCCAACCGACTGTTCGAGTACCGTGTAAGCATATCTCTTTCGAGAATCTTTATCCAAAGCTGCGACAGCAGTCTCATCACAGGCAAGTTCGATATCCGCGCAAAACAATCTGTACGCAGCCCATGCAAAGGGATTGAACCAGTGAACGGATAATATTGTCCATGCCACTACTTTTTTCAAGTTATCACATCGCAAAATATGACATTTTTCATGAAGCAATACCATTTCAAGGCCCTGTCGATCCATATTTTCCGCTATTAAAATCCGAGGTCTGAAAAGCCCCACCGCAAAAGCACCTTTCATATTTTCACATAGGAAAACATTCTTTTCCCAGCAGCCCGATATTTTGATGCTTTTTTTCAGTCTTAACGCAAATACGACTTGATACGCTGTCATAAAAAGAATCCCGGCAATCCACAACACCGTAATCATAGAAACGCTGATTCCGTCTATGCCGTCTACCGCTGATAATGTCTTATTCCTGGCCGTCCATACCAACAATGCAGCATTGTAGTGCACTGAATTGTAATCCTGAACAGCTCCAAAAGAAAGTGGTATCGAAAGAGGCAGCACAAGTTTAAGAAAGCAAACTTCCCATAAGACGCAGAAAAAAGTTCTTCTGCTTTTTTTAAAGATAAGCCGTAAAAGACAGATAATAGTTATCGTAAAAATTCCCCTGAAACTCAATTCTATTACTCTGAAAAAAATCGTCTCCATCCAATACTACCTCTTCTGAATTTTCGTATTAATAATCTGAAATGATTTTTTTAATTTCCTCTATTTCTTCTTCTGATATTTTCTTAACAGACGTAAATGCTGAAAGAAAAGCTGGTAAGGATCCGCCAAATGTTTTTTCGACAAACTTTTCGCTCTTTAGTCCGTAAAATTCTTCTCTGGATACCAGTACGGATATAAGACCACGTTCAACTGAAAAAATATTCTTATTACAAAACTTTTTTAAAACGGTATATGTCGTTGTCCGCTTCCATCCCAGCTCGCGCGCACATATCTTTATCAGCTCCGTTGTTTGAATTGGTGCCGATTTCCATACAATATCTGCGAACTTCGCCTCAATATCCCCTAAACTCGTATCAACATCTGTTTGAATTTTTTCTTGATTCATTCTGTCTATCTCCTATCGTAATTTTAGTCTATCATCTATAGACACGCCTGTCAAGTTAATTTTTTCGCAAAATCTGTCCTTTCGGCTCTTTTTTCTTGTCTGAGAAATTTGGGTGCATCGTATTC
>CAKQVC010000056.1 GCA_934277655.1 uncultured Clostridia bacterium | reverse complement strand
GACATCAAGCATTGGTTTTGACATATCCAGATTCTGCATGACACGCATCGGATCATTTTTGTCATCCAGATAAATCCTGTCAACAAGCGAACCGAAAACGGTTCTCAGTTCTTCTTCATTAAAAATGGATGGATCCAGACAGGCGATTTCAAAAAATGCTGAAACATGCACATCCGGCTGCCTGCTTTTCACCATCTGCGCATAAAAAACAGTCTTTGCCAGACTGTTGCCTATGATCGCTACTGCTTGAATTTCCTTGTTTGATGTCGCATTTTGAATTGCCTGGAAGCTTCCCTCCTCAGCAAGTGCCCTTAAAAAGTGTTTCATCTTGCGAGTCGTAATCGGTTCGTCGTATTTTATCAAAGTAGTTGACTCGAAACAAATGGCATAGCCTCTGCACCGAATCAGATTGTAGATATAATCGATGGACTCGATACTTTCAATATATAACGGAAGTCCTGCTGCACTGCTAAGCGAGATAACCGTATCTCCCGGCCGCAGTTTACAGTCTTGAAAATCTTCAGACACCTCCTCTACTGTACCGAATAAAAAACCACTGCTTTTCGTATGTGGATTGTGAAATTTCCCGCGTTCTCTTACGATTTCCAGAATTTTTTCTCTTACAAATGTATCTTTATAATCAGCCGCCCTGCATATTTGATACAGGTTTTCTTCTTCTGCCACGATAAGATTCAGAGAGATTCTGATCTCCCTGCTTTTTAACTGGCTGCTGTTATCTACACGCCATGCCGTAGCCGGAATACTGTACTCCGGATCTATGGCTCTTTCAGCTCCAAAATTTTTCATCTATCTTAATACTTTCCTTTGTCGTTTTTGCCTTTCCTTTTATTTTTGTAGAATAATTCAATAAATACACATTTTCTTTGTTAGCATATATGAATTTTCTCAATTTTTTCTTCCTTTATATATAGAATTCTATATGGTCTTTTTCAGTATACCATTCCGCAAAGAATCCGTCAAGATTTGACCTGTTTTTGACTAGACTTTGTCAAGAAATGAACCATTTTCGGTTCTAATATGGTTTTTTCTTACAACTGCCGACAAAAAGTGAAAACTCCGAACCCATTGATTTTATGTCGTTTCTGTGACGTTCTCGTCACAAATTTATCATTTGGCACGCTTCTTGCTGTTTTATGTGGACGGATGAAATTATATTTATTTTTTAAAGGAGAGAAAAAATGAACTTTTTGAGAGCATTTATGAAGTTCGTGCCGGTATTCGTTCTGGCTGGACTGATGATCAGTGGGCAAGACGCTATGATTGCTGCCCCTATCGCCTTCCTCGTTGCAGTATGTATTGCAATGTTTATGGAAAAGAAAAAATGGCAGGAATGCCTGGACGCTGCTATGGGTTCCGTAAGTAACATCCTGGTAGCTCTTTTCATTCTGATGCTTGCCTATGTTATGGCAAACTGCTTCATGAGTTTCGGTGTTGGTGCTTCCGTTGTAAACATCGCTCTGAAACTTGGTGTAACTGCTAAGACAGTTGCATGTGTTGGTCTGGTGTGTACGGCAGTTCTTTCCGTTGCTACCGGTACATCCTGGGGTACATTCGCTGCTTGTGCACCGATTTTCCTCTGGCTGTCCCATATCGTTGGCGGTGACATTTACTTAACTGTCTGCGCGATCGCAGGTGGTGCTTGCTTCGGCGACAACATCGGTCTTATCTCTGATACGACCATTGTATCTTCCGGTATCCAGGGGGTTCAGGTTACTGACAGAATCAGACACCAGGGTGTTTGGTCCGTTTCCTGCCTGATCCTGGCAGCTATTGCATTCTTCGTAGCAGCTTCCGTTATGGGATTGCACGGAACCGGTGATGCTTCCACAGTTATGGACAACATCACTCCGGAAATCTACGCATTCCTGGAAGAAGAACGTCCGGCAGCTATCGACCTTCTGCATCAGGTTGCAAACGGCGTTGCACTTTACATGGCTATTCCTCTGGTTCTGGTTATCGTACTTGCGATCATGGGTGTTAACACCTTCGCTTGTATCGGCTCCGGTATCATTTCTTCCTACCTGTTAGGCTTAGTTGCCGGTACTGCTTGCCCTCTGCAGTCATTTCTGGACGACTTCGTATTCGCTGGTATCGAAGAAGCCGGCGGATGGGTAGTTCCAATGATGATGTGGGTTGCTGCATTCGGTGGTATCATGGGTCTGATGGATGCATTCGCTCCTCTGGCTGCACTGATCGCAAAGATGTCCAAGAAAGTAAGACACTTACTTGGATGGAACGCAGTTCTTTCCCTTCTTGGTAATGCTACTTTATCTGATGAAATGGCTCAGATTGTTACCATCGGACCGGTTATCAAACAGGTTACCGAAGATAACGTTATCTGCGAAACAGAAGAAGCTAAGTACAAACTGGCTCTGAGAAACGCTACATTCGGCGATGCTATGGGTGTATTTGGTTCCCAGCTGATTCCTTGGCACGTATACCTTGGTTTCTATGTAGGCATCACTGCCGGTGTATATCCTCTGGTAGAGATTACAAACATCGACTTCATCAAGTACAACTTCATGGCTATGATCGCTGTTGGTTCCCTGTTAATCTTAACCTTTACTGGTTTGGACAGATTCATTCCATTCTTCGCAATGCCGACAGAACCAGAAGTACAGCTGAAGAAGAACGTAGAAGCAAAGAAGGCAGCATAAGATATAAGCTTGCTTATATAAACTTCGAATCATCAAATAAATCTATAAAAACGAGGTGCTTAATCCACACCTCGTTTTTTAGTATTAAAATTTAATATTGAATAGGAACACTGAATACTTTTGTCCTTACTTCTTTATCATAAATGATGTTTCAGTTTTTTTCTTGAGAAAGTCGTCTGCGGAATATTCAGAAAGTCTGCAGCCTTACGGGTGCTTCCTTCTTTTTTCAAGGCGTATGCAATCAGCCGCCGCTCTTGTTCATCCATGATCCTGTTAAAATCCAGCGTCTCCTCTTTATAAATATTTCTTCGAAAATTGATGATATTATCATCAGAGTTACGTTCCGTCAGGAAAGTATCTACAAAATCAGCTGAGATCACATGTCCTTTCTCACTGATATAAAGTCTGTGCACCAGATTTTCCAGTTCCCTTACATTACCCGGCCAGTGGTATTCTTCCAGCATCAGATAAGCATCTTTGCTGAACTCTTTATCGATGCCATATTTCCGGCTATACTCAAGCAGAAAAGCATTAGCAAGACATCCGATATCTTCCTTTCGTTTTCGCAACGGAGGCACATCGATCACACAAATATTTAATCGATAATAAAGGTCTTCTCTGAATTTCCCCTCGTCGACCAACTGTTTCAAAGGAACATTATTCGCACAGATCACGCGCACATCCACCGATTTTACTTCTGTGCCGCCAACCCGGAAAAAAGATTTTTCCTGCAAAACCCGAAGCAGCTTGGACTGCATCGCCATGGGCAGGCTTCCGATTTCATCCAGAAACAAGGTCCCTTTATCTGCCATTTCGAAATAACCTTCTTTGCCACCAGCCTGTGCTCCTGTGAACGCTCCTTTTTCATAGCCAAAAAACTCCGATTCCGCCAGATTTTCCTGAATCGAGGCACAATTAATCTTGATACAGGGCTGTCCTCTGCGCGGGCTGCTTTGATTGATCAGATTAAAGACCATCTCCTTACCGACACCTGTTTCGCCCTGTATGATGACATTGCAGTCGTATTGTGCGATATTCAACACCTCGTTGACCATATCCGCCGTGCCCGGACTCCTGTAAATATAATTCTGAATTTTTCTTGCCACAGGCAGACCGTTTTTTCTGTCTTTATGAGAGAAAGAAATTTCTTTTGATTTCTGCTCAAAATATGTACTCAGCCTTTTCAGTACTTTTCCTGCGTTCTTTACTAATGCTGCTGCATTTTCACAAGGATCTGCCCCAGTTTCATCCCATCTCCGGTTTTTTATAGTTTTCCCCAGGCTGTCAGCTATCAGAATTTCACTATAGCGACCGTTTCCACGTCCTGCCTGAAAAAGGATTCCACCGTCCTTTACCAGCAATGCTGAAAGGCTCTCACTTCCCACTGTATTTTCCAGGTTCACGACTGCATCCATCTGCATGATGTCATCCTGACTGTTCATTTTCTCAAAGGTATGAACCGGATTCTCCATACCGTCAAAATAGATTTCCTGAATCAGTGGAAAAAGAACTTCCAGCAGTTCATCCCGCTGTAGAGGCATTGACTCTGTAACGCTGTTTCCTCGAATCATCGTAATCCGGATATCCGGATTCCGGTCTTTCAGCAGCTGTGCATATAGCACCGCCTCGACAAAATTGCTTCCTACAATGGCGGCTCTGTCTATTCTCGTAGCTTCGGTCTCATGCCTCAGGAGCTGAAAATTTTCTTCCTCACTTAATGCTCTCAGAAAATTTTTCGTATAATTATCGTCCTCTGCCTGCTCAAGTTTCACGAGTAGTGTGCTTTCAAAACAGATGGCATGTCCACTGCACCGGATAAGATTATAATTTTGATCGATTTCTTCAATCGCTTCTATATGAAGCGGCAGTCCGGCTGTGCTGCTAAGTGAAATAACAGTATCGCCTTTCTCAAAAGGACAGTTTGCATAATCCGGCGAAACTTCTTCCACGATGCCCATAAGAATGCCTCCGCTTTTCGTGTATGGATTGTGGAATTTTCCTCTCTTACGCGTTATGCTTAAAATTTTTTCTCTGATTGTGGTTTCATCATAGTTCGATGTACTACAGATCTGATGCCAATTATCCGACTCTGCCAAAATCAGCTTCAATCCCAGTCGTAGTTCCTTTCCTCGTAGTTCTCTGCTGCAGTCTACCTTCCATGCTGCAACAGGAAAACTGTTTCCCGGGTCTATCGACCTGTTGCTTCCAAAGTTTTTCATATAGTCTCCAAATTTTATCGACAACTACTGTTTTCCCTTGATGTCTACCTTCCTTATACTGTCTGGCAGCTGTCTGTCATGTGATTAGTCCCAGTATAGCATTTGTCCTTTGGGAAGTCAAGAGCGTGACCCATTTTCGGTTTTCATTTTCGGTTCAGAGTCGTTTTTGGGTCAACCATCTTTACAAAGTCTTAACGCTACTTTTTTAACAAGCTATTGAAAACTGCACGTTTTCTGTCTGCTTGTCATTTTGGCATGAGTTTTGCGTTACTTATGTGACGAAATTATATTTATTCTATAAAGGAGAGATAAAATGAATTTTCTAAAAGCTTTTATGAAGTTCGTGCCGGTATTCGTTCTGGCTGGACTGATGATCAGTGGGCAGGACGCTATGATTGCTGCCCCGATCGCCTTCATCGTTGCAGTATGCGTTGCAATGTTTATGGAAAAGAAAAAATGGCAGGAATGCCTGGACGCTGCTATGGGTTCCGTAAGTAACATCCTGGTAGCTCTTTTCATTCTGATGCTTGCCTATGTTATGGCAAACTGCTTCATGAGTTTCGGTGTTGGTGCTTCCGTTGTAAACATCGCTCTGAAACTTGGTGTAACTGCTAAGACAGTTGCATGTGTTGGTCTGGTGTGTACGGCAGTTCTTTCCGTTGCTACCGGTACATCCTGGGGTACATTCGCTGCTTGTGCACCGATTTTCCTCTGGCTGTCCCATATCGTTGGCGGTGACATTTACTTAACTGTCTGCGCGATCGCAGGTGGTGCTTGCTTCGGCGACAACATCGGTCTTATCTCTGATACGACCATTGTATCTTCCGGTATCCAGGGGGTTCAGGTTACTGACAGAATCAGACACCAGGGTGTTTGGTCCGTTTCCTGCCTGATCCTGGCAGCTATTGCATTCTTCGTAGCAGCTTCCGTTATGGGATTGCACGGAACCGGTGATGCTTCCACAGTTATGGACAACATCACTCCGGAAATCTACGCATTCCTGGAAGAAGAACGTCCGGCAGCTATCGACCTTCTGCATCAGGTTGCAAACGGCGTTGCACTTTACATGGCTATTCCTCTGGTTCTGGTTATCGTACTTGCGATCATGGGTGTTAACACCTTCGCTTGTATCGGCTCCGGTATCATTTCTTCCTACCTGTTAGGCTTAGTTGCCGGTACTGCTTGCCCTCTGCAGTCATTTCTGGACGACTTCGTATTCGCTGGTATCGAAGAAGCCGGCGGATGGGTAGTTCCAATGATGATGTGGGTTGCTGCATTCGGTGGTATCATGGGTCTGATGGATGCATTCGCTCCTCTGGCTGCACTGATCGCAAAGATGTCCAAGAAAGTAAGACACTTACTTGGATGGAACGCAGTTCTTTCCCTTCTTGGTAATGCTACTTTATCTGATGAAATGGCTCAGATTGTTACCATCGGACCGGTTATCAAACAGGTTACCGAAGATAACGTTATCTGCGAAACAGAAGAAGCTAAGTACAAACTGGCTCTGAGAAACGCTACATTCGGCGATGCTATGGGTGTATTTGGTTCCCAGCTGATTCCTTGGCACGTATACCTTGGTTTCTATGTAGGCATCACTGCCGGTGTATATCCTCTGGTAGAGATTACAAACATCGACTTCATCAAGTACAACTTCATGGCTATGATTGCAGTTATTTCCCTGTTGATCTTAACCTTTACCGGTCTGGACAGATTCGTTCCATTCTTCAAGATGCCGGTTGAACCTGAAGTAAGACTGAAAAAGTACGAAAAAGGTGCGGACAAGCAGGCTGCATAAAGAGGACAATTACTGATATTGAAAAAAGGATTTTTCAATTTTGAAACAATAGTCTTTCAAAAAGATCATGTATAACAAAAATCCCCAGACACCGGCAATCAGCCATCTGGGGATTTTTGTTTTATTCTTACTGTATGGATGCTCTAATGGATTCTGCTCCTAATACGCTCTCCTGCTGGTATTGCTCCAGATACCCATTTTTTCTGCTTCTTTGATCATCTCATCCCGAAAATCCGGATGGGCAATATTAATCAACATTTCAGCTCTTTCCCAGGTAGATTTTCCCTTTAAGTTTGCGGCACCATATTCGGTAACGATAAAACCTGTGCAGGAACGTGGCGTGGTAACTACAGAACCTGGAGGCAGCACCGGACTGATCAAGGACACTCTCTGGCCATTTTTCAGTGTGCGTGTCGACGGAAGACAGAGAAAACTTTTTCCGCCCTTGGACCGATATGCTCCGATGACGAAGTCAAGCTGCCCTCCTGTTCCGCTGATTTGTTTATATCCGGCTGTTTCTGCACAAACCTGACCATAAATGTCGACTGCGATACAGCTGTTGATGGAAACGAATTTATTGATTTCTGCAATATTCGTACAGTTATTGACCCATTCCACCGGTGCACAGCAGCAGGTCGGGTTATTATTGATAAAGTCATACAGGCGTTTACTGCCTGCAGCAAAGGAATATACCGCCCTGCCGTGGTTCATAGGCAAATTGATCTTGTTTACGATCTTTCCCGCTTCATAAAGATCCAGATAAGCATCTACAAACATTTCTGTATGGATGTTCAGATCTTTGATGTCCGAATCAGCAAGCAGCGATCCGACCGAAGACGGCAGGCCGCCAATACCAATCTGTATGGTCGATCCACTTTCCAGATTGTTTACGACATGATTTGCAATCTCTTGATCCTCTGCTGACGGCGGTTTAATCTTCAGATTTGCCAGTGGTGTATTCTCTCCCTCTACGATATAGTCTACGTCCTTAATATTGATCTCGTTGCTGTATCCATAGGCAAAAGGCATATTTTCATTGACTTCAACGACAATTTTCCGCGCACCGCGGATGACGCCCAGCATATCTGCAACCTGAGGACCTAAATTAAAGTCTCCGTTGCTGTCCATAGGTCCAACCTGGAACATTGCAACATCAATATGATTACCGTTGTCATTCCAAAGTTCCGGCAGTTCACAGAACATCATCGGCATATACCAGCAGTTTCCTTCATCTGCCATTTTTCGATCAAAAGAGCTGAAATGTGCAGACGTGAACCGTACATGTTTCGGTCCCTCCTCTTCTCCTAACGCCGCTGCTGCTCTGTAGGTCGCCAGAGGTTCGTTTCGAATCCCTACTGTAGAAAGAATGGTAACGTTCTTTAACTCTGACACCCGCATGGCAAGTGCTTTGTCCATCGTATCGACCATGCCGGCCCCGGTACCAAAATGTACTCTGTACCCGTTACGGACAACCTGCGCCGCGGATTCTGCGGAAACTTTTTTACTTTCATATTCCAACTTATATGTGTTGTATTCGCTCATATGTATTCCCTTTTCTCCTCCTGCTGAATTTGCAATCCGTCTTTCTTTTCTCTGTCATCATCTCAAACGGAAAGCAAAATGCCAGATTTGCTTTCAAACTTATCACTAATAAAATGCAGCTTTACCCGTCTGACATGATACTACCAGTATACCACAAATTTTCCTTATTTTTCTGATTTTATGCAAAAATACAAAATACCTCGTTCTTTTTCAGAACATTCGTTTACTTTTTGTTCTTTTTATGTTATACTGTTCGTACTAACATGAACTGGCGGACCGTTCATCCGTCTGATTCACAGATATATTCACAGATATTAACAAGAGAAATCAGAGAGGAAGAATGTAATGTTGAAAGATAGAGAACGCAGAATCCTAGAGTATATGAAATCTGAAATCCGTACGAAAGGTTATCCTCCGACAGTCCGCGAGATCTGTGCAGCTTTGGGTATTAAATCCACCTCCACAGCCCATAAGGATATCGAAAGTCTGGTTCGTCAGGGCTATTTGAAGAAAGACCCGTCGAAACCTCGTGCACTGATGGTCGTTGATCCTACCGATGCCACCGGACATCTGACGGCAGGTTCCGGAGCAGGAAACGTTGTTTCTGGCAGTTTCGGAACACATACCAGTTCGTCTGACAATGGTTCTGCTATTCCCGAAAACACTCATGCTTATGACGTTGTCGATATTCCGGTTGTCGGAAATGTCGCTGCCGGTACTCCTATCCTGGCAGAAGAAAACATTGAGGACACATTCCCGGTTCCTTCCCGGTTTGCAGGAAACGGTATTCACTATATGCTGAAAGTCCGTGGCGAAAGTATGATCGAGGCAGGTATCATGGATGGCGACCTGATTCTGGTTCAGAAAACAGAAACAGCCCATAATGGCGAGATCGTTGTCGCTATGATTGACGGATTCGAAAGTGAAGCCACGGTTAAGACTTTTTATAAAGAGGCAGACCATATCCGGTTACAACCTGAAAACAGCAGCATGAGTCCGATCATCGTTAAGAATGTCGATATTCTCGGTAAGGTAAAAGGGGTTTTCCGGTATTTTTCATAAGTTTATTTGATCCCGGATCATAAAACTGCCGACTTGACAGTTATCCTTTCGACAGATAGCTGTACCTGCTAAAATAAATAAATTAAATAAACAGTAGCAAATCGAAAATCGAAAGGAGCATTTACAGGCACAAGCAAAAAGGGGGGGGACCCCTTGTTATCTGTCTGTAGAATGCTCCTTCTTTTTTATTACAGAATGTTCCTTATACAGC
>CAKQVC010000055.1 GCA_934277655.1 uncultured Clostridia bacterium | reverse complement strand
GGCATCAGAGGGAAAAAGACCTTTGCATATAATAAAAAATCCCTGACAAAGCAATGCTCTGTCAAGGACGAATCGTTCTATTATCCGCGGTGCCACCTTGAATTCACAGATACAAAAATCTGTGCCCTTAGCAGGATACTGACATATCCCCGGCAACTGACGTATGCCACACGTTGCAGAATACTCTGTGAGTTTTCCTAAAGCTTTTGCTCACATTTGACTGCACCCTCAGCGGTCCATTTGACAACTTGTTTCTTATCCGGCTCTCAGCAGGCCCGGACTCTCTGTGAAGGCATCATTGCCGTTATCTCCGCATCATCGGTTTGTTATTATTTGTTTGTTTTCTGCATTATAACACTGCAAAATGGTGTTGTCAACATAAAAAAGAAAGTTTTTTGTGGACTTTACACAAAAAACTTTCTTTGGAATTATTGCTTTGCATTTTTCATACAGATAATATGGGATCTGCTAAACGAACAGTAATACCCTCAATAGTGAACTACCCATTGTCTAAAGCCAGTGGGATTGCGGTAGCCATGTATCGAAAATACCTCAGTGTTCCCCAATACTGCCGAAGAGGATTATCTGCCAAGATATTCTTCCAGCGTGATACCCTGCTCCATAATCTCCTTGGCTGCTTTTACGCCTACATAGCGGAAGTGCCATGGCTCATAGGCATATCCGGTAATGTCGGTCTTGCCCTTTGGATAACGGAGAATAAATCCATAATCGCTACAGTGTTCGTTGATCCATTTGCCGTCTGCATAGTCTGCGAAGTCCTGCGTCAGACCCCATCCCATGGAAGCGGATGTAATATCGATCGCATAGCCGGTGTGATGTTCGCTCCTGCCTGGATAAGCAGAACGGAGGTTAGTGATCTTTTTACCCCTGTTTTTCATAGAATTGTTGTACAGAGATTCCTGCGTACTGTATGTCCGGTAAGCAGAGCAGACTTTTAGGTTGAACCCTTTTTTCTTGGCTGCTTTGTACATTTTCTTGTAGGCTTTATAAGCATCCTCTTTCAGCTCCAGATTCGACCAGGTCGTCAGGGAATTATCCATGGTGACCATGTTGGTTGGCTTATATTTTTTGCTGACTGCATGGAGCTTGTTTACCAGGACCAGTTTATCGCCGTCATCTTTTTTTAATGTATCAAGAACTTTCGGAATGCCTCGCATGTTGACATTTTTCCATGGTTCAGATTTTTTGGTCGTCGTTTTTTTCGCTGCCGTATTTTTTGTAGTTTTCGTGCTTTGCTGGGTTGTTTTGGATGAAGTATCAGAGCCGGAAGCTACAGAAGCAGAAGCTTCCTTGCAGCCGCAAAGACCGATGACCAGCGTTGTCGTGAGCAGCATACATAAAATAAGACTCAATTTTTTCCCTCTCATATGGAATGTTTCCTCCTTAAGTATATTGTAGATAGTTTACTATATTTACACCTTTTCGTCAAATTTTTTAAAAAATATGTGCATTGGGAGAAAAAAAGAGGAAGTTGTGCATTTCTTGAATTTTGTACAGATTTTTTTCCCCGTTTTGCTTGATGAAAAAGATCAAAAGTATTAAAATAAAGACATTAATATTATGACAAAACATCAAAAAAGCAAAAAGGTTGAAAAAAGTTAACAAATTAAAGCGGCCAAATGAAAGGAGAATATTATGTCTCAGATTTGCAATGACAATTCAGAAGCTTTAGAAATGGAAAAAGCCTTAGATGAAGCAATTGCACGTTACAAAGATACTCAGGGACCGTTAATTCCGATTCTGCACGAAGCACAGGCAATTTATGGATATCTGCCTTTTGAAGTGCAGTTACATATTGCGGAAGCATTAGGTCTGCCGCTGGCAGACGTATATGGAGTGGTATCTTTTTATACGGGATTCAGCACCAAGCCAAAGGGAAAATATAGAATTAATGTATGCCTCGGAACAGCATGCTATGTAAAAGGTTCCGAAGATGTTCTTGACAAGTTCAAGGCAATGCTTGCAATCAACGTGGGCGAATGTACAGAAGATCAGAAATTTTCATTAGATGCCTGCAGATGCATCGGTGCCTGTGGTCTTGCACCGGCAGTCATGATAAACGATGATGTTTATGGTAATGTGACTCCGGACGATGTTGACTCTATTTTAGAAAAATATGAAGCAATTTAATAAGGAGGAGAGTAAGAATGATTAAGAATGTAGAACAGTTGAACTCTCTTCGTGCAGTAAAGCAGCAGGAGATGGCACTTAGACAGCCGAAGAATATTGACCGTGCACCGGTGCCGGACGAGATGGGCGGACGCATGCAGATTCTGGTATGTGGCGTTGCAGGTTGTCACTCTTCAGGTTCCCTGAAAGTATATGAAACATTAAAAAAATCCATCGAAGATAACCATATGGAGGATGAGATCAAGCTCATCAGCACCGGTTGCATGGGACTTTGTGCACAGGGTCCTTTGATGGTTGTTTATCCGGGAAGAACGATGTACACCAGAGTGAAACCGGAAGATGTGGAAGAAATATTCGAGTCTCACATCAAAGGCGGTAAGCCGGTTGAGAGACTTTTTGCAGTAGAAGAAGACGGAAGAAAGATTGAGGATGCTCTCGGTCATCACTCTTTCTACAGCAAGCAGATGAAAATTGCCCTGAAAAACTGTGGCAGCATTAACCCACATGATATTGATGAGTTTATCGGTGTTGACGGATATCAGGCTCTTGCAAAAGTTCTGACGCAGATGGATCCGGAAGATGTTATCGATACGATGAAGGCGTCAAATCTCAGAGGAAGAGGTGGTGCAGGATTCCCGACAGGTGTGAAGTGGGCTTTCGCAGCATCCCAGCAGAAACATAAAAAATATGTATGCTGTAATGCCGACGAAGGAGATCCGGGTGCATTCATGGACCGTTCCGTTCTGGAAGGTGACCCACATTCTGTTATCGAGGCAATGGCAATCGCAGGTTATGCGATTGGTTCCGATCAGGGATATGTTTATGTCCGTGCAGAGTATCCGGTTGCAGTAAAAACACTGAATGAAGCGATTGCACAGGCAAAAGAATACGGTCTTTTAGGTAAGAACATTCTGGGAACAGGCTTTAACTTCGACCTTGAAGTACGCCTGGGCGCAGGTGCTTTCGTGTGTGGCGAAGAAACCGCATTGATGACTTCTATCGAAGGACATCGTGGCGAACCGAGACCTCGTCCGCCATTCCCGGCAGTAAAAGGTCTGTTTGGCGCACCTACTATTTTAAATAACGTTGAAACGTATGCAACGATTCCTAGGATTATCCTAAAGGGAACAGATTGGTTTAATTCAATCGGCACAGAAAAATCCAAGGGTACCAAAGTATTCGCAGTCGGCGGTAAGATCAGAAACACTGGTCTTGTTGAAGTTCCGATGGGCACAACACTCAGAGAAATCGTGTTTGATATGTGCGGCGGTATCCCGAATAATAAAGCATTCAAGGCAGCTCAGACAGGAGGACCTTCCGGCGGATGTATTCCTGCAGAACATCTAGATACGCCGATCGACTACGATAACCTGATTGCACTGGGTTCCATGATGGGATCGGGAGGACTTATCGTAATGGATGAAGACACCTGTATGGTTGACCTTGCGAGATTCTTCCTGGACTTCACAGTTGATGAATCTTGCGGAAAGTGTGCACCTTGCAGAATCGGTACCAAGAGAATGTATGAAATCCTTACCAAGATCACAGAAGGTAAAGGGGAACTTGAAGATATTGACAGATTGGAAGTTTTGGCAAAAAATATCAAAAATGCAGCTCTATGCGGACTGGGACAGACGGCTCCGAACCCGATCATCTCAACACTGAGATATTTCAGAGATGAATATATCGCTCACGTTGTCGATAAGAGATGTCCGGCAGGCGTATGTAAGTCCATTATCAAGTTCAAGATCGATACAGAAACATGCAAACGCTGCTCGATCTGTAAGAAGAATTGTCCGGTTGGGGCAATCAGCGGCGACAAGAAAACAAGCTTCGTCATCGATCAGGAAAAATGTATCAAGTGCGGCATCTGTGCAACCAAATGTCCGTTTAACTCGATACTTAAAAATGCAAAGAACGCGTAGAAAGGAGTGTAGAGCAGCATGAGAAATGTAAATATTAAAATAGATGGGATTCAAGTCAGCGTGCCAGGCGACTACACGATCCTGGAAGCAGCAAAAGCAGTAAATATCTTCATACCGACACTCTGCTATCTGAGAGACATCAACGAAGTGGGCTGCTGCCGTATGTGCCTGGTAGAAACAAAAGGAGGCAAGGCACTGCAGGCAGCCTGTGTAACACCGGTTGCCGACGGCATGGAGATTTATACACATACACCAAAAGTTGTAGAAGCAAGAAAGGTTAACCTGGAACTGATCCTTTCCAATCATGCGGCAAGATGCCAGACATGTGCCAGAAGCTGGACTTCCTGCGAACTGCAGACTCTGGCAAATAAACTGGGCGTAGAAAGTGTAAGATATGAAGGCGAAACATCACACTTCCCGCAGGATATCGGGGTGTCAATTGTAAGAGATCCGAATAAATGTATCCTGTGCAGAAGATGTGTCAGCGTCTGCAAAAAAGAACAGACTGTAGGCGTTATCGATGCAATCGGAAGAGGCTTCCATACGGTAGTAAGCTCTCCGTTTGACAGAAAACTGAGTGAAACACCTTGTGTAAACTGCGGGCAGTGTATCAATGTCTGTCCGGTAGGTGCTCTTCACGAAAAAACAGATACCGATGTGGTATGGGCAGCATTGTATAACCCGGATGTCCATGTTGTTGTGCAGACAGCACCAGCAGTAAGAACAGCACTTGGTGAAAGCTTTAAGATGCCGATCGGAACAGCGGTTACAGGCAAGATGGTAACAGCACTGCGTATGCTTGGTTTCGATAAAGTGTTTGATACCGATACAGGTGCAGACCTTACAATCATGGAAGAATCCAATGAACTGATCGACAGGATCAGATCCGGTGGCAAACTTCCTCTGATCACATCCTGTTCTCCGGGTTGGATAAAGTTCTGCGAACATAACTATCCGGAATTCCTGGATAATCTGTCCACCTGCAAGTCTCCGCACATGATGTTCGGTGCAATCATCAAGAGCTACTATGCGAAGAAGAACAATATTGATCCGAAGAATATCTTTGTCGTTTCCGTTATGCCATGTACGGCTAAGAAATTCGAAATCCAGAGACCGGAAATGGAAGTTGACGGGATCCGTGATGTTGATGCTGTTATCACAACAAGAGAACTGGCAAGCATGATCTATGACGTAGGTATCGACTTCCCGAATCTTCCGGACGATACATTTGATGATCCGTTTGGTAACGCATCCGGTGCAGGTGTTATCTTCGGTTCCACAGGCGGCGTAATGGAAGCTGCGTTAAGAACAGCTACTGATATTCTGAGCGGAACCTCTACGGATAATATCGAATATGAAGAAGTAAGAGGATTCCAGGGCATCAAGATGGCAGAATGCAAAGTAGGAGATGTGACTCTGCGTGCAGCTGTCGCACATGGTCTGAAGAATGCAAGGAAACTGCTGGAGCAGATCAAGAGCGGAGAAATCGAAGTTGATTTCGTTGAGATCATGGCATGTCCAAACGGCTGTATCAATGGCGGTGGCCAGCCGATCCAGAGTTCAGATGTAAGAAACTGGTCCAACGTCAGCGAAAGAAGAGCGAAGGCGCTGTATTATGAAGACAGAGAAATGTATGTGAGAAAGTCACATAACAACCCTGCGGTTAAGCGTCTGTATAAGGACTTCCTGGGTATGGCAGGCGGAACCATGTCCCACAAACTGCTTCACACTCATTATCACGAAAGAGAAAAATATCCGGAAAAATAAACCGGAGAGCAGAACTTCTGTGCAAAATCTGTCACTCGGGATGTGTAAAAATGCCGGGAGGTAATATTTTGCGGGACTGAAAAAGAAGAAATAGAAGGAGGGGCTTTTTAAAGTCCCTCTGGTTATTATACAGGAGAATATTGTTGGACATTTCCGGAATGGAGACAAAAATGGCCTGCAATGTGTTGTGCATGGACAGCAGGCGTATGAGCGTGGAAGCATTGCTTCCGTTAGGCACGCTTTTGTTTTGGGGAAGGCAGAATGAAGAAGATAGAAATTGACATTTTCAAAGAGTATGTAGGAAAGCTTGCTTTTAGGTGTGTGGTATTCCTCGTTGTGTTAGTGGCATATATCAGGGTGCCGGAATATTTTGACCTGATACTGACGAAGAAAACAGAGACCCAGTGGAGGCTGGAAGGGTTTTCGGTGGAAGAGATCCATCAGTTCCTTGCACAGCATAATGCATTGTGGATTTATATTGTATGGGCGATCTTGATGGCAAGCATGATCATGCAGATGATCCCGCAGAACCGGTCGATCACGATGGGAAGCAAGAAAGGGTTTACCAGCTTGTACCAGAAGGTAGAGGGCTATGACGAGCTTGCGATGTATCGATATGTGCAGAAGAACAATTTGGCGGCGATCAAGGTGCTTTTAGTGTGGCTGAGTTTTAATGCCATCTTTGGAGCACTTTATGTTATGGACATTATCGCGACGAAAGAATTGATCCTGTTGTCGCTGTTCTACTATGTGAGCGATTTGATCTGCGTGGTCATATGGTGCCCGTTCCAGAATTACATCATCAAGAACCGGTGCTGCGTGAACTGCAGGATCTTTAACTGGGGATATTTTATGATGTTCACACCGATGTTGTTTATCCGAAACTTCTTTACGTGGAGTCTGTTCTTTACCAGCATTGTGTTGATGCTCCGTTGGGAAATTACACTGATCAAGCATCCGGAACAGTTCTGGGAAGGCTCAAACGAGGTGCTGCGGTGTGAAAACTGCAAGGATAAGATCTGCAAGTTTAAGAAGCCGAAGTTCTTTAAAGATTAATTTTATAGTGGATAAATTGTACAATTCGTGATATGATATTTAGAAAGTAAATTTAAGGGGAAGGTAAAATGGCAGAAACCAATTTTATTCATAACATTATTGAGAAAGATTTAGAAAGCGGAAGATACGGAGATAAGGTGTATACTCGTTTTCCGCCGGAGCCGAACGGATATTTGCATATCGGCCATGCGAAGTCCATATGTCTGAACTTTTCCACAGCAGCTAAATATGGCGGCAAGTGTAACTTGAGATATGACGACACCAATCCGGTAAAAGAGGATATGGAATATATTAACTCGATCGAAGAGGATGTAAAATGGCTAGGCTTCCAGTGGGACAAGCGACTGTGGGCTTCTGACTATTTCGACCAGATGTACGAGGCTGCAGTTGAACTGATCAAGAAGGGAAAGGCTTACGTCTGTGACTTGACACCGGAAGAAATTAAGGAATACAGAGGAACGTTGAAAGAGGCTGGCAAGGAAAGCCCGTACAGGAACCGTTCCGTGGAAGAAAATCTGCAGTTATTCGAAGATATGAAAGCAGGCAAGTATGCGGACGGAGAGAAGGTGCTGAGAGCGAAGATTGATATGACTTCTCCGAACATCAATCTGCGTGACCCTATCATCTATCGTATTGCGCATGCAACTCATCACAACACCGGAGATAAATGGTGTATCTATCCGATGTATGATTTTGCACATCCAATCGAGGATGCAATCGAGGGAATTACCCATTCCATCTGCACGCTGGAGTTCGAGGATCACAGACCTTTGTATGACTGGGTGCTCAGAGAAGTAGGCTGGTGGCCGCAGCCTCCGCAGCAGATCGAGTTTGCAAGACTGAATCTGACCAATACAGTAATGTCGAAGAGATATCTGAAGGCGCTTGTTGATGACGGCGTGGTTGACGGATGGGACGATCCGAGAATGCCGACCATTGCAGGTATCCGCCGCAGAGGATATACACCGGAAGCGATCCGTAAATTCTGTGAAGAAATAGGTGTTTCCAAGGCAAACAGCCTGGTAGATGTTTCTCAGCTGGAGCATTGCGTCAGAGATGATCTGAAAGAAAAAGTGGAAACAAGAAACGTTATCTTTGATCCGATTAAAGTTATCATTACCAATTATCCGGAAGGGCAGAGCGAGCTTTGCGAGATCGAGAACAATCCTGCTGTGCCGGAGATGGGAAAACGTGATGTGACATTCTCCAGAGAAATCTGGGTGGATGGTGCTGACTTCATGGAAGTACCTGTGAAAAAGTATTTCAGACTTTTCCCGGGGAATGAGGTTCGTCTGAAAGGAGCATACTTTATTACTTGCAATGAAGTGATCAAGGATGAGGACGGCTCCATTAAAGAACTTCACTGTACGTATGACCCGGAAACGAAGTCGGGACTTGGCTTTGAGGGACGTAAGGTAAAAGGGACCATTCATTTTGTCGATACGAAAACAGCAGTTCCGATCAGAATCCGCCAGTTCGACTATCTGATGGTGGAAGACGAAGAAGGAAAGATGGTGCGTAATGAAGAAACGATGCGGACCATTACCTGTTATGCAGAACCGAAAGTTCTGGAGGCAGAACCGGGCGAAAGATTCCAGTTCTTCCGTCATGGATATTTTGTAGCTGATTCAAAGCTCTTCAGCAAGGACAGACCGATCTTCAACGAGATCGTCGGCTTGAAGAGCAGCTGGAAATAGGTAGCAGGGGTCGTATATTCGTGCAATGTGATGGCTGCATTAACTGTAGCTATTGGGAAAAAAGAAAATTATGCATAGTGTCTACCTTTCTCGGTTAAAAGTAAACGGGAAGGTAGACACTTTTTCTTTCTCGTGTGTTGAGGAAGGATGAAAAAGGGAGAGAATATACAAAATGTAAAAAAATTCAAGCAAGTGGCGGCGCCCCATTGACTTCCGGACCGGAATTTGGTAAAATATGTAGTATTTAAAAGAAAAGTATGCAACCAGCGGCTGGGGCAAGGAAAGGGGGCGTCAGGACATGGCTGTCGGTTACCTTCGGGTAATTCTAATATGTGTAGCAGCAATCGCAGCGGGGATTGTACTTGGAAACGGAGCTGTTTATTTTTTTAATAAGATGCCGGGAACCTGGCTGACCGATTATGGACAGACGCCTTCAGAAGAACTGCTGCATCCGACGAAGCAGAGAATCAGGAGCACACCGTGGAAGTATGTCTTTACAGGATTTTTTATTACTATCGGGATTTATCTGGGAGTCGATAACTTATCCTATGCAATTCCGGCTTTGGCTGCCATCTGGCTCCTGGTTGAAATGTCAGCGGCGGATATAAAGTATATGATCGTACCGGATCAGCTGATCATATTGCTGGCGGCTACGGGAATCGGGTTTATTCCACATCATGAAGGCGGACCGCTTTCGGGAATCTGGGGTGCGTTGCTTGGCTTTGGTGTTGTTGGCTTGATTGCAATTCTTGGCAGATTGATCTATAGGCGGACTGCGGTAGGTGGAGGCGATATAAAGCTCTTCGGAGCGTTGGGACTAGCATGCGGGATTGATGGTGTGATTTTTGTTTTCATCGTTTCAACGTTTCTTAGTGCAGGGCATTTTGTGTGGCAGATGATCCGTAAAAAAGCAAAAGCAGGAGACGAAAGACC
>CAKQVC010000054.1 GCA_934277655.1 uncultured Clostridia bacterium | reverse complement strand
CTTCTGTTTTCATCATCTCAGTCATTTATAATTCCTCCCATGCTCTGTTTAATTCAAACCATACGTAGTTGATAAATCCATCTTTTGTACATTCGGAACCGTGTGATGTGCCATGTGGCGTAAAGGAAACATCGCCTTCCCCAACCGGGATCACATTGCCGCCTGCTAAATAATTAAACTCTGCTCCGTCAATCATAAAATACCACTGTTCCAATGTTGGATGCGTATGCTGACCGATAAAGTCAGGACCGGCGCCGATATTCCACCCCATCGTGTATCTGCCAAGATGTCTGCCTGCAATAATACTGTGAGAAACGACTTTTGATCCGGACTCTTGCGTGAACCTTTCAGTATATTCAATAGATTCTCTAAGCCTTACAAATCTTGGTAAAACATATTGGCAGTTTTTCATTTGACGATGATCAATTTCAGTCATCGGTCCGGTAATACGGATAAATTGCATCTCTTCTTCTGCCGCAATAAGGGTTACTTTTTCGCGATCGAAATCCGGAATGAAAACAGCTTGGTCATCAATTGAGTATATTTTGTGGCCGCTTTTTAAAACACCGCCCTTGGTCGTAAAAAACAACAGTTGCATCTTATCGTTTTCACCGTAAACCTCTAGTTCCTTCTCTACGCCTGCCTGCAGTCTGCACTTGCAGATGCGGATGCCCGGACAAGTGTTCGCAAGAATTTCTGTCTCTGCATAGCCATCTTTATACTCAAACAGAATCTCGCTTGCTTTTACAATTTTAATTTCCTGCATAATCGTTTCCTTTCTCATAGATATTTTGATAGTATTTTCATATTTTGCAAATCACAGGCCGCAGGATCTTCATAATACTTGCGTGCTGTAATTTCTAAGCCTAATATTCCCTGATACTTGTTTCTTTGTAAAGTTTCCAGCCAAGCTTGGAGCGGCTGTGTACCATCACCCCACGCAAGATGGCCGTACGGCGTCCCATCAATGAAATGAGTATTCACAATCTGATTCCCAAAAGTCTGAAACCATTCTTCGGGCGTTTCTCCGGCTACTCCCATTGCCGTGGTATCAATCATAATTTTAAGTGCCGGATGCCGAATTTCCTCAAACATGCGTCTTGTATTTTCTAAGTTCCAGCATAGCTGCGATTCTGCTCTTCTCAGCGACTCCATGGTCAAGACAATACCTTCTTTGGTAGCTGCTTCGCAAAGAGAAGCAATCATATCTTTGGAGCGTTCCCACGCTGACTCGAAGCTTTCGTCAAAGTATCCCCATCCGGAATTCATAACCATCATCTTGCATCCAAGCTCTGCGGTCGCACGAATTCCGTTCAGATAGTAATGGTATACCCGATCTCTTTGTGTCCTTGGCTGCATCCCCATTTGATAACCATAGGTTCCGCTTGATGCTGTAAAACATCGAATTGTCTGCCCATGCCTTTGCGCTGCTTTTTGAATCTGTCTGCAATCACTAAAACGTTGATAATCTAGATAAAAATGCGGTGCACCGCCCCACAGAGCCACAGTTTCAAATCCCGCCTTTTCCATGGATGTAAAGAAATATTCCAAGGAGTAGTTGTAATAATGGCAGTTCATTCCTGCAATTTGTTCATGTTTAATCAGCCCCATAAACTGCCTCCTTCAACATTCTATCGAATACATAAGGCTGCTCCAAATAGCAATCATCCTGGAAGGAAAAAATAATTTGCCGGCTCAGCCATGCTGTTTCTTTAAGCTGTGGGGACATTTTTCGGAAGCTTTCGATAGAAGAAAATCTCAAGTAGCGAATTCTATCTCCAAAAGCCTCCTCCCAATCAGCAAGCGTCTCCCCAGCATCTTCTAATGCATCGACATTCACACCAAATCGCAACGCAGGACTATCTATTTCTGTATCCAGTCTCTGTATTTGTGCCAAATTGCAGATAAATCCTTCATAGCGTGGACTCTCTGCTTCCAGGGTAAGAAAAACTCGTTTTTCTTCCGCATAAACAGCCAAATGCTGAAGGTTTTGCCTAAGACTTGCAAAAATTTCTTCTTGGTCCAAATCACGAAAAGCTCCTGTCAAATTGGTGTTAACACTTTCTGCACCTATTTGTGACGCAAAACGAATCACATTCCGGTATGTCTGCAAGCTGCTTTGATTCCATGCCGCATCAAGACTGCAGAGATGATAGCGAAATGAAATTGTTTCCGGATGCACATCTGTAATTCGGACATTATGCTTTAGAGCCAATAATGGGATTTGTGCAAAATCGTCAATCACATTACTGTCTATGAAGATATGAGGTGTCCCAAGGTATAATTCTGCTTCTCCCCATCCGTTTTCCTGCATATGTGTAAAAAAACAGTCGGCGTCGTAATAAAAATAGTGTACATTGCTGCACAGTATTTTTCCGTTCTGCAGCGCCAGAAGCCCACTCATGCGATGCCATCCCATGCCCGGTTAAGCTCAAACCAAATATAATGAATGAAGCCATCTTCCTTGCATGTAGAACCATGTGATGTTCCATGTGGGGTAAATGATACGTCTCCTTCTTGTACCTCAATGGCTGTGTCTCCGGCATCATAAGTAAAGTCTGCACCATCTAGCATAAAATACCACTGTTCCAGTGTCGGATGTGTATGCTGTCCTACAAAATCAGGGCCCTTGCCTATAACCCATCCCATCGTATATCTTCCAAGATGTCTGCCTGCAATGACGCTGTGCTGTTTTACCTTTGCACCTGATTCCTGCGTAAACCGTTCGGTATACTGAATAACCTGACTAAATTTCACAAAACGAGGCAGTACATACTGACAGTGCTGCATCTGCCTGCGATCCGTCTCATTCATTGGACCTACTATGTGAATAAATTCCAAATCCAGTTCTCCGGCGGTTATGCATATTTCCTCACGGTCAAAATCCGGAATAAAGACACATTTCTCATCCATCACAAATATCTTTTTCCCTGATCTGATCATGCCGTCTCCGCCCGTAAATGCAAAAATCTGCATCTTGTCTTCTCTGCTGTATACTTCAAATTTTCTGCTTTCTCCGGCTTTCAAAACGCACATTTCCAATGTGACCTCCGGACAGGTTTCTTCCAAAATTCTTTCCGCGGAAAAACCATTAATAAAATTCCGATGTAAATTTTCCTTTTTAAAAATAGATATCTGACTCATTTTTCCCTCCAAACTATTTTTTTTACATTGTATCTGTAAATTTTGTAGTTTCTCTTTCAACAAAATCCGTAGACAGCACCGTTTTATGAACCGCATCTTGTCCGTCCAATACTCGCATCAAGGTTGAAACGGTGCTGATGCACAGCATTTCACATTTGTTATCGACGGATGACATTTCGGGACTGCAAGAAATGGAAAGTACAGAATTGTTGCACCCTATAACCGCAAGTTCGTTTGGTACCTGCAATTGGTGTTTCTGCGCATACTTCAACGCTGCCAATGCAAGTTCATCATCTGTCGCTAACACTGCATCATATGGAATGTTTTGGGTTGAATAATTTTCCAAATCTTTGCGTATTTTTTCGATTTTACCGTTACTTTGAAACATTAGCTCGGAGCGAAATTCCAATTCATTATCCTTTAGTGCATCTTTGTACCCGGCGAATTTCGCACGAGCGCTTGATGTTTCTTCCCTGTATAAAAACAAAATATTCTTTCTTCTGGAACGAATCAAATAGTTCGCAGCTTCGTAAAACGCTCCATAATCATCAGATAAATTGCAGTAAATATTTTCGCCTTTTAAATATCCGTTTACCATTACCACCGGGAGTCTGCAAGAAGCGTCTACAATGTACTTGTTTTTTTTCTGTTCCTTTTCAACATAGTGTGAACCGACTAAAATCACAGCATCTACACGTCTTGCCTCCATTGCCTTCATACAAGCTCGCTTCTGCTGCAGTTCATATCCGGTACAATTTAAAATCGTATCAAACCCATGCTGCCGCAGTTCTCTCTCCAAAAAAGACACTGCATTTGCCAAGTACAAGTCCGCAACATCAGCGCAGAGTATCCCGATTGTTTTCATGGTTCCGGTTCCAAGTCCCCTTGCGAAAGCATTCGGCTCATATCCGCAGGTTTTAATAATTTCCAAAACTTTTTCTTTTGTCGCCGGACTGACTTTTCTGCTTCCGTTCAAAACACGTGATACCGTGGCAATGGAAACGCCGGCTTTCTCCGAGATATCGTAAATCGTCAGAGTATTTTGTTGTAGTTTTTCTTTCTCTTTCATGTAAGCGCTTTCACTCCTTTGTTAGGCACATTATACATCCTTGATATATTCCTGTCAAGCATAAAACTTTGATTTTTGAATTTTATATTGTATACATCTCTTCATAACTGCTTTCGCTAAAATTCGCTTGACATGTTTATAACATAAGTATATACTATTTTCTATGTAATCGCTTACACGCACAGGCATACATATTTCACTATCACTTCAGTCTATATTATCTGTTAAAAAGAGGTGCAGAGCATGAAAAAGACTCAACTTTTATCCGAAGAAATCCACCCAAGACCCCTGCGACCGGTTAAAATCGTGCAGTTCGGAGAGGGTAACTTTTTAAGAGCATTTGCAGATTTTTTTGTACAGCTTGCCAATGACAGTGGCAATTATAACGGCGATATCGTCATTGTCAAGCCTACAAGCAAAGGAAATATCACCGATTTGTTTGATGCACAGCAGAACTTATATACTGTTGTCATTCGCGGTCTGAAGAAAGGCAGAAAAACCGAAGAACTCTGCTTGGTCGATTCTGTCGCGGATGTTATAAATCCATACACGGATTTTGAGAATTATCTTTCCCTTGCACGCTGTCCCGATTTGGAATGTATTATTTCCAATACAACAGAAGCTGGCATTGTGTATGATGAAGAGGATAATTCTGAAGGTGCTCCGGCATCAACTTTTCCGGGAAAGCTCACGCAGTTTCTATACGAAAGATTTCTCAATTTCGGTGGCAGCCGCGCTTCCGGCCTTCACATTCTTCCATGTGAACTGATCGATAACAACGCTGATGTTTTAAAGAGCTGCATTCTTAGATATGTGAAACAGTGGCAGCTTCCTGACGCATTCAGTAGATGGATTGAATCATCCTGCGTTTTTCACAACACGCTCGTCGACCGTATTGTCAGCGGTTTCCCGCGCAGCGAATCTTCAAGGTATTTTGAACGCTTGGAGTATGAAGATTTTCTGCTTACGGTTACCGAACCGTTCGCACTGTGGGTAATAGAAGCCGATGAAGATGCCGTCTCCCGGGCGCGGGCAAACGACAGAGACAATAACGCTCTTCCGATTCTTATCGCAAAAAGCGTAAAGCCATATAAAGAGCGCAAAGTTCGAATTTTGAATGGCGCGCATACTGCTTTTTCCATGCTTGCATGGCTCTGCGGTTTCAATTATGTGCGTGAAGCCATGGCAGACCCCCATATTAAGAATTATGTTACTCGGCTACTCGGTCAAGAAGTCGTTCCATATCTGACGCTTCCCGCTGAGGAGTTAAATGAATTTTGCAGGCAGGTGATTGAACGCTTTGAAAACCCCTTCATGGATCATGCGCTTCTTTCCATCGCATTAAATTCCGTTTCGAAGTGGAAGGCGCGATGTCTGCCGTCATTACTTGCGTTCTATCAGTATAATAAGACCTGCCCGCCTTGCTTGACCTTTTCATTGGCCGCTTTGCTGAAGTTTTATCGCACAGCTTCCCGCACGAGTGACGGACAGACGCACGAAGTTCAGGATACCGATTCCGTGCTTACTTTCTTCTATGAATATAGCGAGCGTTCCAATTTTGACATGACATCAGCTTATCTGAGCAAAACCAAATTTCACGGCGTGGATTTAAATAAAATTCCGTCATTGACCGAGTATGTGGTTCATTTTCTCGATTTGATGGATTGTTATGGTGTATCAGAAGCATTTTGCATTTTTTTAGGAGGGTTATCGGATGAAAGCGTATCTGAAAATAAATGAAAAAGATAATGTTGCGGTAGCTTTAAGAGACCTGACACTCGGCGAGATGATTTGTTGACCTCAGCCGGGGGCTCTGCTGACCGCCTCAGACGGCAGATGTACCAGTTGTCTCAATTCATTCAACTTCGTACCATCCATAGGTGGAACGCCTTTTAGCCGATAAACAATTCCCAGCTTACCATACTTTTCGACCGCCATAGTGTGATATCCAAGCAGTTCCACCTTGTCAATGTAGTGGATTTTTTTAATAAACTCGTTAAGTGCCGCAATATCTTCCGGGGTATCATTGATATCTGGGACCACAACATTCCGAATCCACACATGACGCTTATATTTATTGATCATGTCAATGAGCGGAAACAGTGTTTCCTGCGATCTGCCCGTAATGATTTCAAAACGTTCCGGATCTGGATGTTTAATGTCAAGCAGTACCAGATCACATTGCTTGATTACTTCATCGGTATATTCATCATAATAAGTCCCACTTGTATCAATTGCAGTCTTAATTCCCTCTTTTTTCAGTGCACGCATAGCTTCCAAAAGGAATTCCCCCTGCATCAGAGGCTCGCCTCCGCTGAAAGTCACGCCACCGGCATTACCGTAATACGGAATCCCTCTGACTGCCCAGTGAACAATCTCTTCAGCCTCTATTGGTTTCCCTGCGTTCACATTCCAGGAATCAGGGTTATGGCAGTACAGACACCTGGCAGGGCATCCCTGCATAAAAAAGACCGTCCGGATTCCCGGTCCATCTACTGCCCCAAAGGTTTCAATGGAATGTATTCTTCCTTTCATATCGTCTCGCCTCCATTTTCCATATAGCATGCAGGGTGCCTCTAAAAGACACCCTGCACTACATTTTACATTTTATTTTATCAAAGAATAGAATTGATCATTTCCATATTCTTCTCCAGATCATAGAAAGAGTTTCTCTATGCAATATTATACCTGCTGGTGGAAGGTTCTTGCAATAACTTCTTTCTGGTGATTCTTGGATAATGCGTTAAATCTTACAGCATATCCGGATACTCTGACAGTCAGGTTCGGATATTTTTCAGGATTTTCGTAAGCGTCTTCAAGCAGAGATCTGTTGAGTACATTTACATTCAGGTGGTGAGCGCCTCTCTTGAAGTATCCTTCCAGAAGGCTTACCAGAACTTCTTTTCTACCTTCTCTGTCCTTGCCTAAAGCTTCCGGAGTAATGGAGAATGTGTTGGATACACCATCCTGACAAGTATCCCAGTCAATCTTGGATACGGAGTTCAAGGACGCTACTGCACCATGATTATCCCTCTGATGCATCGGGTTTGCACCTGGTGCGAACGGAGTTCCTGCTCTTCTGCCATCTGGAGTATTACCTGTCTTCTTACCGTACATAACGTTGGAGGTAATAGTAAGAACAGATAATGTATGTACAGCATTTCTGTAAGTAGGGTGTTTTCTTAATTCTTCGATGGTTCTTTCGGAAATCTTAACTGCGATTTCGTCTACTCTGTCATCATCGTTACCATACTTAGGGAACTCACCTTCTGTTCTGTAGTCAACGATTACTCCGTTTTCGTCTCTGATCGGATATACCTTAGCATATTTAATTGCAGACAGAGAGTCAGCAGCTACAGAGAAACCTGCAACACCGAACGCCATCAATCTCTTAACTTCAGAGTTAAGGAATGCCATCTGGGAGCTTTCAAAGTCATATTTATCATGCATGAAGTGAATGATGTTCATGATGTTTACATATAATTCGCAGAGCCATGCCAGGTAGATGTTGAATCTCTTCCATGCATCTTCGTAATCAATCGGACCATCTCCAATCGGTTCCATCTGCGGACCTACATGTTCGCCTGTTCTTTCATCGATACCACCGTTTAAGCCAAGAAGAAGGATCTTAGCAAGGTTACATCTAGCTCCGAAGAACTGCATCTGCTGTCCCATCTGGATTGCGGATACACAGCATGCGATGGAATAATCTTCACCATAAGCCGGTCTCATCTTGTCATCGTTTTCGTACTGAATAGAGTCAGTATCAATGGAAACCTGTGCACAGAACTTCTTGAACGGAGCCGGAAGTTTTTCAGACCATAAAACAGTCAGATTTGGTTCTGGTGCAGGTCCCAGATTGTATAATGTCTGAAGGACTCTGTAGGAGTTCTTTGTTACTTTATGTCTGCCATCAAGGCCTACGCCACCGATACCTTCTGTAATCCACATCGGATCTCCGCCGAACAGTTCGTTGTATTCGTTTGTTCTCAGGTGTCTTGCAACTCTTAACTTCAAGATATAGTCATCGATGAATTCCTGAATCTGTTCTTCTGTATAAACGCCGTTTGCAAGGTCTCTTTCTGCATAGATGTCGATGAAAGTGGAAGTTCTTCCGATAGACATTGCCGCACCGTTTTCTTCCTTGATACCTGCAAGGTAAGCAAAATAAGTCCACTGGATTGCTTCCTTTACATCCTTAGCAGGTCCGGAAATATCGTAACCATAGCTTTCAGCCATCTTCTTGATGTTCTTTAAAGCGGTAATCTGGTTTGTTACTTCTTCAGCCGTTCTGATGTTTTCTTCGTTCATTACGTGTCTGGAAGCGATCATTTCCTGATCTTTCTTTTTTTCTTCGATCAGGTGGTCGATACCATAAAGAGCAGCTCTCCTGTAGTCACCGATGATTCTTCCACGACCGTAAGCGTCAGGCAGACCTGTGATGAAGCCAAGGTGTCTTACCTGTCTCATTTCCTTGGAGTATGCCTTGAATACACCATCATTGTGAGTAGTGATGTAGTCAAACATTCTGTCGATTTCTTCCGGAAGCTTTTCGCCATATTCAGCAACTTCTTCTCTTACCATCTTGATACCGCCGAATGGGCAGATACCTCTCTTTAAAGGCTCGTCTGTCTGGAGACCAACGATGATATCCTTGCCCGGTACGATATATCCCGGACCAAAAGCGTTGATTCTCATGATTCTGCTCGCATCTACCTTTAAGGTGCCGCCGGCTTTTCTTTCTTCTGTCAGAAGTTCCTGAACATTGTCAGAACATTCTTTTGTTCTTGCAGTAGGTCCTGCAAGGAAACTGTCATCTCCATCATAAGGATGATAGTTTAATTTGATAAATTCTTCTACGTCGATTTGATCTGTCCATGAACCAGCGACAAATCCTTCCCATTCTTTTCTCATCTAATCCTCCTCGTTAACATCAAACGTATATGCAGCAAGCTGCTTTAAAATAAATCTAACCTTGATGAGTCCGATGTATGACATCCGGCATAAACCTGTATTATGTATACAAACATCATCTTCTAGCTAAAATGATACAACTTACATTCCATTTAGTCAATTACTTTTTTGTTCTTTTTCTGTCTTTTTATTTATACATCTTTCATGCTGTGAAACCTCTGTTTTTCAATACTTACGCAATTTCTTCCATGTTAGCATTTTCATAAAGTTAACATGTCCCAGACTCCGCATTTTTTCTGCTTTTTCTGTCCATACTATCAGATAGAATTCATACATCGGAGAACTTCCAAAATGCAAAATTTTGTTTTAAACTGTGCAGAAGCCTTTCTCTTTCTGCTAAAAAAAATCCTGATACTTTTATCGCCTTTCCTGATCGGTCTGACCCTTGCTTACCTTCTCGAC
>CAKQVC010000053.1 GCA_934277655.1 uncultured Clostridia bacterium | reverse complement strand
TTGCTGTTTGTCTTAACCGTTACTTTGATGTTCTTCTTCGCAGTCTTTTCCGTGCGTGCTGTCAGCTTCATGGATGCGGTCAGCTTCTTTGCTTTCGCAATCTTTTCTGCCTTAACTGCATCGTCATCCGTTGGCTGATCTGCTGCTTTTTCAATAGTCACCGTAACCACAGAACCGGTTGCCGCTTCTGACAGTGCTTTCAACTCATCCTGCGTGTAAGTCTTGTCGCCAAACGGAGTCTTGATGGTCAGTTTCGCATTTGTATCTTTCACGATGGAATCGATGAAGCTCTTATCCAGCTTGATGTCGGCTTTGGTTGCATCCTTGACGGAATCCTTGGCAACGTTGAGGACGATCTCCGCAGACTTATTATCTTTCGCCTGCTTGAGGATTTCCTTCTGGTTATCGGCAGAAACCGTAATCTCCGCAACCTTTTCCTTCGTACCGTCAGTGCTCGTCCTTTCGCTCACCTTAACCTCTGTCGGAGAAGTCGTAACAGCTGAACCTGCCTTTCCTGTAGTAGCTACATCTTTTGCCGGTTCTGTCCAACTGCCTGCTGCCGGATCTTGTTTATAATCCACTGTGTAGTACCAGAGGATTTCATCGCCATCTGATAAGCGATAAGAAGTCAGCGGTACATTCGGAAGCACATTATTAACCTTATAGAGCCATCCGGAATTTTTCCCTTTATCAAATTCTGCCAGAGTTACGTCTCCTTTTGTAATCGACTTAACATAACCATCTGCAGCACCATTTTCGCTCATACCCGCCGCATCAAGTCCCGAAGTAAAGGCATGATATACGGTCGCATCATTCTTTACGGTTACCGGTGCTTTTTCCAGCCACGTCTCTGTATCCGTTTTCACGGTCAGGTATACCATAATGTCGTCCGTTCCCGTTGGCGGCAGCGGTTTATCCGTCGAACCTTTTCCAGTTGCTTTCGCAACATTCGCACTCTTGCTACTGAAGTCATAAATGTTATAAGCTTTGCCTGTGTTCTTGGCCTGCAGAGCTGCCAGAAGTCCACGGAATCCCTGCTCCGTAGAGGTTTCATTTGTCTGTCCTGCAAACAGGAATCCGTTTTTATCCTTGTTCAGCATGTTCATCAGACCATCAGCCAGTGTCTTGTCGCCCACTTTATAGTCTGTGTAGTCTTTGCCGCAGGCTGCAAGTCCTGCAAGTACAAGACCTGTCGTTTCTGCACTCGGTGCATTGCTCCAGGAGGAATAAATTGCACCGGTTTTTCTTTGTGCTGTTGCGATCATTGCCGGGGCCAGCACTTTATCCAGTGCGTCCTTTACCTCTGGATTCGTATCATAATATTTAGACAATGCCAGCATGATCGGTGCTGTTGTATCAAAGTCAAGTACATCGGCGGTTCCGTCATTATAGCCCCATCCGCCGGAGGTAAGCTGCTGATCGAGAATCTGCTGGACCAGTGTCTGTATTTCTGCCTTAGCTGCATAGGTATCATCCTGTTGCAATGCAATAAGAATATATGGAAGCGAATAAATACTGTCGGCTCCGCCTGTTTTATCCTTCATCATCTGCTTCAGCTGAGCGACCATATTAAAATAGGTGCCTGCCGGAGTGTTTACAGTTACGACTTTGCATGCATCATAGCCCATAGCTTTCAGTGCGATGATATATTTTGCGAGGTCGCCAGCCTTCGTTGCCTCAGCTGCCTGTGCGATGATATAGTTCAGCAGTTCCTGCTGTTTTTCTTCAGTCAGCCCTATCTTGCCTTCTGCATAAAGATCTGCATAGGCTGTCAGATCTGCAATCTGCCATGGGGTATTACCTGTGTTGGAAATCCCTGCAGTCATTGCTGCATTGATATTTGCTAAAATATCTGCAAGTTCGCTTTCATTTGCAGTATCCAACCATACACCGAACATCTCGAATAACTTGTCACGGACAGTTTCAGAAGTAGTCAGCCCCATATTTTTCAGGATTTCTTTCTGACTGTCGCTGGTAAAATCATTACTGTTTCCAACGGTTCCCAGAATTGTTCCATCGCCGCTGACACAGTTACCGAACGCATTCTTAATGGTAATCTGACTTGCTGCGCCTACAATGGTTCCTCCCATGTTTCCCGCGAATCCTCCTGCATATCCTTGCATAGATTCGCCTGTTTTCGTCACAGTTCCTGCTCCGATAACATTTTCCGCTTTACTGATAGAACCTGCAAAACTGCCCACATAGCTGCTTCCCTGCACATTTCCTGTACTGTACGCATTCTTAATAATACCATCACTGTACCCGACAAATCCGCCGACCACATTGATACCGCTGACATCAACGTCTGCATTGCTGTCATAAATACTTCCGGTATTGTCTCCAACCAGTCCGCCGATCGTTGCTACATTTGCTGCACCTTCTTCTGTTTTCGCTGTGCCGGAAGCTTCGCCCTGCGTGATCGTTCCATTATTTTTTCCGACCAGTCCGCCTGTCTGATGGATTCCCGTTACAGTTCCCGAAAAAGCAGCTTTATTCACAGAGCTTGCTATAGAGAACAATGTATCTTTATCAGTTTTGCCATCGTTCAGTCCGACCAGTCCGCCAACCTGCTGCGTGCCGCTTACCGAGCCGCTTGCCAGGCAGTTTCCAATCAGGTTAGCAACGTTCTTTGACACATCTTCCGAATCAAGCTGAACCTGAGCCCAGCCGACTAAAGATCCGACTTTCGTCTGTCCTTTTACCGATACATTGTCCAGTTTCAGGTTTTTAATCGTCGCTCCTTTGATGACATTAAAGAAGCCTGTGCCGTCTCCTGCTCCGCTGACTGTAAAGTTTGAAATTGTATGATTTTTACCATCAAAGATTCCTGTAAACGGATGTGACGCATCACCAATCCCCGCAAAATCTTTATCACTGAGGTCAATATCATTGGCCAGGCGATAATTCTTCGCAAGGGTTTCTGCATCAGTGCTTGCTGCCAACGCTTCCAGTTCTTGCCGTGTACTGATATCAGTCCAGACAATTTGTGGATTTCCAAGTTCATCCCATGTAGGACCCTGGAAATGGTTTTCTGTCGTTCCTTCAAACCACAGAACTTTATCGCCGTCTTTGACGGTTGCTAAAGATGCACTGACATTGGAAAGGTTGTCGTTAATAGTAAACATCCATCCGTCCGGGGATTCGATGGCATAATCATTGATCGTTTTAATAAATCTACCATAGCTTGCAGTTGTATCATAAGCATAGGTCAGCAATCCCTGTTTCTCTGCTTCATCCATCAGATCCACCAGTCTGGTGTTTCCGTTCGACTCCATGGTTACGCTGATAGTCTTATCTTTCTGTTTAAACTCATAACTTGTCTTATCATAGGTTGCAAGTGCAAGTTTCACTGTAATCTCAGATGTTGGTAATTCTTCCGGAATCTTAACATTCGTCAGATACGGAAGTCCATTATTTTTATCTGCATCCTGTGCCCAGCTTGCAGTTTTGTTCAGTTCTGTCAGGAAAGATGCTTCTTTCATTTCTGACAAGGTCTTTGCAGCAGCTCCATTTTTATCTTCCGGCGATGCTGCATTATAGTAACAGTTGATAATACCCTCACTCTGGTCATACTGAAAACTGGAATCCGGTTTGTTACCTCCGATAAAGCCATGCCCTTCCTCGCCGCTGACCGTTACTTTTCCTGCCGCATAGCAGTTTTCATAAGTATTTCCGTTAAATACAGATCTTCCAACAAAGCCACCGGAATAGCTTCTTGCGGAAACTGTTCCCAGCGCAAAGCAGTCGCGAATCGTTCCTCCGTATCCGAGTCCGACAAAGCCACCTGCGTAGTCACTGGTAGTCTTGACATTCATAGAAGTCCAGCATCGTTCGATCAGTGAGCCTGTCTCATTGGATCCGACAAATCCGGCATGTCCTGTAGCTGTTTTGCTGTTCGAAACAAGGCTTCCACCCTGTACATAGGAGTCTCTGATGATTCCATAGTTTCTGGAAACCATGCCGCCCATTACAGCTCCGATATCTGCCGTAATATTGCAGTTGATAACGCCGCAGTTTTCAATTTTGCCGTAGTTCATTTGTGCGATGACTGCCGCATTATCCGAAAACAGGACATTGGCATTTTCGATAGTCAGATCGTAAATATATCCGGTGCTTCCTACATACCAGAAAAGACCTGCATCGCTGTTGCTTAGAGTAAGTCCTTTGATTTTATGTCCATTTCCGTCCAGCGTTCCCATGAACCGGTTGTTCACGTTACCGATGGACTTGGTTTTTACCTGGTCTGCCGCACTTAACTCTGAAAAATCAAGATCAGCCGTCAGATAGTAGTTCTTGCTCCATTCGACTTCCTGTTTGCTTGGAGAGGAGGTGTCATCCGGATCCGATAATTCATCTTCCACATTAGCCAGTTTTATCCATTCGGCCGCAGAAGAAATTGCCGTCCAGCCTTCATGATCCTCTCCCGGCGTTTCTGTGCTTCCGGCTTTATAAATCGGGCTCATTTCAGATTCCGGGCTGTCTGCCAGACCATATTTGCTCTGATATTCCAACCCTACGTTAGCAATTACGGTAAACGCATAATCAGTTTCTGCTGCGAATGCATTCCTAAAATCACTTGCATGGACGCTTCCGCTTACCTCAAAACTCTTATAAAAATGGAAGTCTTCAGCTTTACTTCCGTCTCCGGAAACAGTATACAAATTGATTGTATACATATCATTTTCATTGAAGTTCGCTTTTGCGTCCCAATTTGCCCTGGTTTCGTTCCATTCTAATCCCGTAACTTTCTTCAGGCGGTTGTATGGGCTCTGATAGCCGATGATATCCTCCTCTACCGATGCAAGGTCTGGCATGATGCAGTTACCATCGCCATCCATCGGAACCACTGCCGCATAGTATACGCCTTCCGGCATTTCATCAAATAATGCGGTGCAGTCGTATTTCGTACCTTCAACATCGTAAATAGCTGCTGCCAGCTTCGTTTCAAGCTCATAGTTTCCATATTTTTCGTTGAATATCTTCAGCAGGTATTCAGCTCTTGGGTATTTTGTTTCGCTGCCTTCTGTTACTTCATCTTCAAGTTTCTCATATTCGGCGAATTGCTTCTCTGTAAGATACTGTTTAACCTCTTCGTTCGGCCATTTATAGTAGTTTAAAATGTCGTCCGCACTAGCTTCAACATTTGTCCGGTAGTTTTCCCAAATAGTAACTACATATTTCTCTGCACCGTCGATCGGCTTCCATGTCAATTCGGGTGTCGTCAGCAGTATAGTATCTTCCTCGCCATCTGTCAAACCGGTTGTCGGAACTTCGATCATTTTGAATTCAGCGTTTTTTGCCAAAACAGCTTTGCCTGCTTTCGCTTTCAGCTTCTGCCATTTCAGTACCGGATAATTTTTGTTTCTTCCGTTTACATGTTCAAAGTCATCACCGATGACAAGCTGCTGCAGTTTCATAGACGAGACTGCTGTTGCAGCACCGGTGTTATCGTTTGCAGTGCCTGCAAGGTAGAAGCAATCAGTTACATTGTCATACTTTGCCGTTGAAAATGCTGCAGAGTTTGTGGCACTGTTTCCACTGATTTTTCCTGCTGTATAGCTGTTGGTAATCGTAAGTCCCGATCCTCCAAGAACACCTCCGGCATATTGCTTTGAGTTTACGTCACCGATGTTATAGCATCTGTCTGCCTTTAAATTTGATGCACTTCCATTATTATGGGCAAGAATCCCTCCTGCTCTTTCTGTACCATCAATTTTTCCGGCATTATAGCATTGCTCGAATGTACAATTTATTCCATAAGTAAATACTCGACCTAAAATGCCTCCGGCACTTTTACCTTTAACGGATGCTTCGTTTCCGCAATTTGAAAATGTGCCGGCTGCTTTCATTTTTCCTGCAATGCCGCCTGCATTTGCTGTGCCGCTTACAGTTCCACTTACAACCAGATTCTTGATTTCAACACTGTTAACAACCCCAAACAATCCGGCATTGTCAACATCTGTCACTTTCAATCCGGAAATGGTAAAGCCATTTCCATTAAACGTGCCCTGAAACTCATGAAAATCTTTACCGATTGGCGTCCATGGGCTGCTGCCAAGGTCGATATTATCTGTCAGTTCTGCATAAATAGTTGTTGCAGACGATGCATTGTTAACAGCATCTGCAAGCCATGCCAGCTGTTCTCCGTCTTCGATCTGATACGGACTGCTTTCTGTTCCTGCTCCGGCCGGCTGCGTTTTCGTCTCTCCATCCCATGCAGTTGACGGCACCAATGTGATCGTTACCGTACTTTCGGAAGCTTTATCAACCGTTAAACTTTCGGAAACCTTTGCATAGCCTTTCGCTTTAACCTGATAGGTATATGTTCCGTACGGCAGTGTATATTTTCCTGCTGCACCGGATTCTACAACCTGACCGTTCTGCATGATAGTTACAGTTGCATCTGCATCGGATGGTTTTATATCAAAAGTAACCTGCTTCGTCGGTGCTTTTTCCAGGTTAAGAGTCTTTTCAATTCCTGCACCCTGAACAGTAAAGCTTTCTTCCTGAGAAAGCATTCCATACGAAAATGCAATGTATCGGTAAGTTCCGTCCGGCAGTTTGAAAGACCATATATTTCCTGCATGGCTGCCTTCCTGTCCGTCAATGGAAACTGTCGCATTTTCATCATTGACTGTGAACCTTACATCATAGGTAGGAATCTGGAATTTCAGAATCGGATAACCATCGTTCACGTCTTCCGGTGCCTGGATAAAGTCCCCACCTAAAGCAGGTGCAAGGGCTTTCAGTTCATCGGAAGTTTTTGATGTTGCGTTTGAGTCAGAAATTGCTGACTCAAGGTAAAAACAGTTCCCCACAGTGCCGTAATCTTTATTTCCAACAATTGCATGAGAGTCTGCTCCGTATTTTACACTTGTTTTTCCGGTTGCATAACAGTTTTGAATCTTTGCAGAACTGCTGGATAAATATGCTGTGATACCACCTGCACGGCGACTACCGGAAGTGCATTCCGCTCTATTATAGCAGCTGTCGATGGTTACCTGTCCTGAAACGTATCCCACAATTCCGGCTGCATTATTGCTTGCCGATTTCACGTTTCCCTCATTCACACAATTTTTAATTGTTTTTGAGGCTGAGCTATACCCACCGGTAATATACCCAACAATTCCACCCACATTCTGGCTACCGTTAATTTCTGCCTTATTCACACAGTTTTCAATCACGCCTGCTGTGCCATACATAGTACCAAGCAAACCTGCAACACCATAGGAACTGCTTCCTGACCCAGTCACATTAACCACGCCTGTGAGAGTCAGATTTCGAATCGTTCCCCCGTCCATGTATCCGAACAGTCCATAGTTTCCGGATGTGGAACCTTCTATGTAGAGGTTCTTTATAGTGTATCCTTGTCCATCAAAGTTTCCTTTAAATGCATAGCTGTAGCTTTTTCCGATCGGTGTCCAGTTATCTTTACCGCCCAAGTCAATGTCTTTGGTTAATACAGCCTTGCGGGCAGCATTTTCTCCACTGTTTATCTGCTGTGCCAGCCATGCAAGCTCGCTGCCGCTGCTGATCTGATAAACACCGTCTGCGTCTGTGGATGGCTCTGTAATATCATCTGCGCCTTCCCATGCAGTCTTCAAGCTTAATGTTATTGGTTCTGCATGTGTTTTTTCTTCGGCTATATCTTTAAATTGCAGTTTACCATCAACTCTAGAATAATTACTGCTCTTAAAGGTATAGGCATAATCATACCCTGCGGGCAATACAAATGTTTCACCCCCATCTGTGGACTCCATTTTTCTGTTGCCGTCCACAGTGGTCACCGTAATGCTTCCATTGAGGATTGCTTCGCCATTGATCAAATCAGAATATGTGAAGTTTACCGTTTGATTCGGTTGTTTCTGCAGCGTGACTGCAACATTTTTTTGCGGAGCTTTCCGAATCGTTACCGAATCTTCCTTTGTTTGATATCCGAACAGTTCTGCAGAATAGTGATAAACTCCGCCGATTACAGAATAGGTGCCATGACTTTGTTTCTGTACTACTGCTCCATTTGAATCCGTCAATATCAGCTCTGCATCCGATGGAGTCAGATCGAAACTTAACTCGTATTGATTCGGTACCAATGTAACTTTTTTTATAATGTCCGATTTTCTGATCGTAACACTTCCGCTTTGGGAAGCATAGTCGGTTTCCGCATTCTCTTTTTGCGCTACAGTATACGTACAAGACTGCCCGCTCTTCAGCCCGGTGATACGATAGATTCCGTTAGCTGATTCAGTTTGCGTCTCTTCATCTATCACAACTACAGCATCTGCAGGTTCCACTTGCAGCGTAAAGGTATACTCTGCATTCGGATCTTGCCATTTGAGAATCGGATAGCCGCCGTTGATCTGGTCAGATAAATCATCTTGGAATGAACCGCCAAGCTGATTTGCTAAATTTTTAAGGTTTTCCGAGTTTTCACCCGTAATCCCGCTCTGCTTATTTTCTGTTATATTCTTACTTAAGGCAGTATCATAAAAACAGTTGTCAAATGTGCTATAACTATTAGAACAATATGCTACCGAATAGCAGTTGTTTTTAGAACCTTCCATAGTGATTGCCGTATAGCAGTTAGTCAGGTTGGAACTTTTGTTATACGAACTATACAGATATCCACAAATGCCGCCGCCATATCCAGACTTTGCGTTCAAGCTCCCTCTTGCATAGCTGTTCACAATTTCCGTACCACTTGCTGCATAACCAACAATTCCACCAACTCTACTGCTGGCAGAACTTCCACTCGTTGCTGAAACAGTGCTAAAACAATTACTTATGCTTGTCTCACTGTTGGCTTGTCCGATAATCCCGCCAACGTATGCATTTGTAGCACTGCTTGATATGTTTCCTCCAACAATACCGCAATTTTCAATTACTGAGCCAGTTCCATTCACTCGTCCGATAATGCCACCTACTCCAATGTAACTGCCATATGTATTAGTGATAGTACAATTTTTAAGTACAATCCCAGTAATTACTGCATCCGCTTTTAACTCAGCAATAAGTCCTGTATTACCACTGCTGGTGATGGACAGATTTTCTATTTTACACCCATTACCATCAAAAGTACCGCTACCAAAGCTCTTGATTGGTGTCATCTGGATGCTAGACATATCGATATCTTTGGTCACCTTATAGTAACCTTTGATATCTTTTCCGTCAAGTGATTTTAAATCTTCCGCACTTCCAATCAAGTACGGATCTTCTTCTGTTCCGCTGCCGCTCAGCGTAACCGTCGAAGCGTATGCCACAGCTTGGCTTTGATCTGCCTCATCTTCAGCAGCCCAAGCGATTTCGGCACTCCCCCACATGCCAAAATTCATGCCTGTAAAAGTCATGACAAATGCAAGCACAACCGTTAGCAGCCGGCTTGCTGTTTTTTTACTTTTTTTCATTTATTCTTGTCTTCTCCCTTCGTAGGTCTTTCTCCCAGATCTCTTAAATATCTTCATTTCTGCCGGACTTTTCCTCCTTTCTCCTCGTCCGTCAAGTAAATAAAATGCTTTTATGTTTATCACACTTTCACAGGCAGCCTGCTGCCATATTTTCGAAGCAAAATGCTGTCCGGGCAATGCCATTCGGCACGCAGCCTTCCTGCTGTGCATTGTCCTTTGACAGCACCTCACAACATTTTATTTCTTTCCTACTACAATATATTTATGGTTAATATCCCTTACAGCCAGTAAGGAATTATCCATCTTGTTGCTTAAGCTGTATAAT
>CAKQVC010000052.1 GCA_934277655.1 uncultured Clostridia bacterium | reverse complement strand
GTGTAGCCTGCTGCGGAACCCATCCATCTACAGCAGGACAGGTGGGAATGGTAAAAATTTTCAAGGTAGAACCGAATAAAGGTATGTTCCGCATTTACTTTGAAGCCGGTAAAAGAGCATTCCTGAAGTATCAGAATGAGATGGATACGCTGAACAAGTTATGCACCAAGCTGAGCGCCGGGACGGAGGACATCCTCGATAAATACGACAAGCAGCAGGAAAAGAATAAAGAAGTCAGAAATCAGCTCCATTTCCTGAAGAAAGATCTTATCGCAAAAGAGGCATCGTCTATTATCGATGAGATAAAAGGCATAGCAGATGGTTCTGGTCATACAGAGGGAGCGAAAACGGGCGAACAGAAAAGAAACCAGGAAAGCAGTCTGGAAAGCAGACGTAATGGTGCACTTCCGGTTCGAAGATATGCGTTATTTACCCTGGACGATATCACAGCTCTTGCAAGGGAAATCGGCTCCGAAGCCGGCAAACTTTGTTTTCTTGTGTGTGAACCGGAAAAAACTGTATTTCTTCTTTCTGACGGAAAGGTTGACTGCGGCAAGTTGGTAAAAGAAAATGCATCGATTTATAACGGAAAAGGCGGTGGCAGCAAAACTCTGGCGAGAGCGATTTTTGCTAATGATGAATATATTGATACCTTTATCGATCTGATAGAAAAGCATCTGCGTTAGAGGTTGATGTTGATGTCGATTTTGATATCCAAATGGCATGACGATTGAAGTGCGAAGCTGAAGACAGAATTTATATTCAGGGCTAATAGCCAACAGCGATAATACCAGCCCAAAACGGAAGACGGGACGGAACGCTGAATCTTGAATGAAAACGAAAAGAAAAAGAGGGTCGGATGCGCAGGCAGCAAAGTGATAACTGCCCGGCATTCGATCCCCTTTTGATTTTCATTCATATGCAGAAGAAAAGATTTCTACATTGTTACTGTCAATGATTATTTTGCTGCTTCCATTGTGAATACAGTCTTTCTTGCATTGTTTGTTCTGTCGTTTACATTGTCAACAGAAGTGAACAGAAGCTTGTTGTATACCTTGCTGGAGTTTTTCAGCTGTTTGCTTGCGTAGCTCTTAGCGAGCTTTGTTGCGTAAGCACGACCGTCTTTTTTACTCTTCTTATAAGCTTTTTTCAAAGCTTTCACGTCTTTGGCGGTGCTCTTGTACATGGATTCCTCCTGTGCTTTCCAGAAATCTTTTACGCCCTGGCTGAGGAATTCTCTGTCCTGTTCGGCAATGCCACAGATACGCTTGCAAGCCCAGTACATATTGCTTGCACTGTAGTTGTTGCTGTTGATCTTATAGGACTTATGAGTGTCTGTGATTCCACTGAATGCGGGGATGAATACAGAGTGTTCTGCATTACCCATTGCAAGCCACTGGAGCTGACAGGTATCAGCCGGAAGATCTGTGTAAGTTTGGATGATATGAACATCGGACTGACGAGTAACACCGATCGCACGTCTGCTTGCGTTCTCAGCTTTCATCATGTCATATTCAGTACCTTCATATCTGTTTCTGTAGATGTCCATGATTTCCAGTACGGAAACTTTTTTATCCGGAGAATAGAACAGCGGATAAAGTTCAGTATCGCTATATTCGCCAACGGTAGAAGGAGACAGGATCTTGTGTCCGATCCATGTTCTCATGTTGGAGTATTCGCCTCTTGTTGTGCCGCTGATGGATTTCAGCAGGTTGTATTTACCGTTATCCTTTACAGCACCAACTTTATCAATGGTTTCAAATAAGTTCTTGGAGAAAACATAGTTTTCTGTATCATTTTCGTCTACAACGTCGATCATGAACTGGTTACCGAAAACAGAAACCTTATCTGTCGGCATTTTCATTGCAGCATAAGTTGTTCCGCCATAAACTTCGAAGATCCATGCTTCCTTCTGGTCTGTGAAGAACAAGATGTTTCCTTCTTCAGAACCATATTTGTCGAGCAGGGAAGCCAGTTTGTTTACAGCACCTTTGGCAGTTTTCGCCTGACATGCGATCAGTCCCGGGAGAATTGCTTCTCTGAGACCGGTGCCTGTTTCTTTGAACGGGTCAACCGCTTCGTATGCTTCAGACGGACTTGCGGAAACAGTTCCTACAACAGCAAGGCCATATTCATTAGTGCAGCTTGCAGGATATTCGCCATCGCCATGGCTGGATACGTCAGGAACGTAAGTGTACTTGTAGGTCGTCTTCGGCAGTGGAACTTTAAATCCCTTCTGATCTTCGCCTTCATCTACATAGTAACGACCGGCTTTTGTTACTCTCGGCTGAACCTTGAACATTTTTGCGTAAACACTGGAGCCCTGGTCCTCACTTCTGGCAATGATTGTAGTACCGTCTGTACTTACGTCTTTACCAACATAAGCACCGGTACATGCAAATGCACTTGCTGTAGAAAATACCATAGCAGCGGTCATGGCAAGTGCCACAAGCTTCGTTTTTCTCAATTTCATCTTCATCCTCCTAAAATAAATAAAATATGAGAGATAACTCACTTTCATTATAACGAAAAATTTAACAAAGTCAAGAAAATATAATAAATCCCTATAGGTTTTTCAGGGGAAAGCATCGCATTGAGAAAAAGAAATCGACAACTGTCATAGGAATTCCGGATGCAGGAGCATGATGCTGCTACATGAATTCCGGCCGGCATGCTACGCTGCCTTGGAAACCTGCATCGATAAGCCAGTACAGCCAGCGTTATCACGCTTTATCTGATGAAACGGAAGCAGATTGTAAGCAGGCTTTTCTGGATTCCAGATAATGCTCATTTTCATATTTCAACGTATCCCATTCGAAGAGCTTTTGGGAATATTCCAATAACCGTCCCTGAGAAAAGGGCGTAAGCCGGTTAAAATTATTGATAAGATCTGTGGCAGCCTGATCGTAACCGCTGATCCGGTAAATTTGTCTGATGAATTTTTCAGAATTCGATTCGAAGAACGCACTCATTTCAATACCGAAACAAAGTGCGATGTGATAGAGAGCCTCGGCATCAGGCGTACGTTTTCCCAGTTCATATTGCGTGTAGAGTGAACGGGTAAGCCCGACGGTCTGTGCCATGGTAGTCTGGCTGAGACCTTTTGTAGTTCGAAGAGCTTTTAGATTTTCGCCTATAATTTTTTGCGTAGATAAATGCATAAAGTTTCCTCCTTGATCGCGGAAATACACAAACACATATTTATTTTACACCAGTCATGCCAAAAAACAAGAAATTTTGAAACATTTTCAGAGACAACAAGAGTATTTTGGAAGTTTCTTAGCATGAGAAAAGAGAAAAATTTAAAAATATACGAAAAACTGCGTTTATGCTTTGCGGAGGTGGGTATATTAATATTGTTAATATACCCCAAGGGGGTATAAAATGAGCTGAATCAAGAATAATGGATCAAAAAAGAATAAACAATCAAAAACAAACGAGAGGATATTTTTATGGGAGATAAAGACAAAGAAGAAAAGTGCATTGCAACGGAGCAGGCAAACAGCAGCCAGAATTGTTGTTGCTGCGGCGAAAAGACGACCGACAGACCCGATGAGCAAAAAAAGGCACTGCTGAACCGGCTGAAACGAATCGAGGGACAGGTCAGAGGCATTCAGACGATGTTAGAAAACAACGCTTACTGCAATGATATCTTAATGCAATCAGCAGCGGTCAATGCAGCGATGAATGCATTTAACCGGGAACTGCTCGCCAGCCATATTAGAACCTGCGTTGTGCGGGACATCCGCAAGGGAGATGATGCGATCATTGATGAACTGGTTACGACTTTGCAGAAACTGATGAAATGATCAATATTTCATTTCAAAGAAAGATAATTAAAGATAACAGATGGAGCGTTCTTTGCAGACTTGTTGCTTGCAGGCTCATTAATTGCGGAAACGATAGATGATGCTGTGCCCATTATGGGCTGTAAAGAACGTGGAACCATATTCATATATATATAAGAAAGAGGTAAGATAAAAACGATGGAACAATTTCATGTAACGGGAATGAGCTGTGCGGCATGCAGCAGTCGTGTAGAAAAAGCAGTTTCCAAGGTTCCGGGTGTTACATCGTGCAGCGTAAGCCTTCTGACCAATTCCATGGGTGTAGAAGGAACTGCATCGCCGGATACCATTATAAGTGCTGTAAAAGCGGCAGGCTACGGAGCTTCCCTGAAGGGAGCGGAGTCAGACAATGCAGGAAGCACTGGCAGTGCGGGTGCTGATGAAGCAGAACTGGAAAGCGGAGAAACCGCCGGGCTGAAAAAAAGGCTGATCACATCGGCTGTTTTCCTGATTGTCCTGATGTATTTTTCCATGGGGCATATGATGTGGAACTGGCCAATCCCGGTCTGGCTGCAGGAAAATCACGTAGCTATGGGTCTGATTCAGCTTCTTCTGACGACGATCATCATGGTTATCAACCAGAAATTCTTTATCAGCGGCTTTAAAAGTCTGTGGCACCGAGCGCCAAACATGGATACGCTGGTAGCACTGGGAGCTTCGGCAGCATATGGATGGAGTGTAGTTGTACTGTTCCTGATGACTGATGCACAGGTAAAAGGTAACATGGATGGCGTTATGACCTATATGGATGAATTTTATTTCGAGTCGGCGGCGATGATCCTGACGCTGATCACTGTCGGCAAAATGCTGGAATCCATATCCAAAGGCAGGACCACAGACGCATTAAAAAGCCTGATGAAGCTGGCACCAAAAACAGCAACCATTGTCCGTGACGGTAAAGAAGAAACCGTATCGATCGAGAAAGTAAAAAGAGGTGACATCTTCATCGTGCGTCCCGGGGAAAGTATTCCGGTTGACGGCATCGTGTTAGAAGGCATGACAGCGGTCAATGAATCGGCGTTAACCGGGGAAAGCATTCCGGTTGACAAACAGGAGGGAGACTCGGTATCGGCGGCAACCATCAACCAGTCAGGATTTATCCGCTGTGAAGCGTCCCGTGTAGGTGAAGATACGACTTTATCGCAGATTATTAAAATGGTCGGTGATGCGGCGGCGACCAAAGCGCCGATTGCCAAGGTAGCCGATAAAGTATCCGGTATTTTCGTACCAACCGTCATTTCCCTTTCGGTCATAACACTGATCGCATGGCTGCTCATCGGCAGGGAGTTCAGCTTCGCACTGGCAAGAGCCATTTCCGTGCTGGTCATCAGTTGCCCTTGTGCTCTGGGACTGGCGACACCGGTGGCAATCATGGTAGGAAACGGAGTCGGAGCGAAAAACGGAATTTTATTCAAGACAGCAGTTTCCCTCGAAAAAGCAGGAAAAACGCAGGTTGTTGCACTGGATAAGACGGGAACGATTACCAGCGGACAGCCGGTAGTAACTGATATGATCCCTGCGCAAAATATTTCTCCCGAGGAGTTATTACAAAAAGCGGCTGCACTGGAAGCCAAAAGTGAACACCCTCTGGCAAAGGCCGTGCTGAAAAAAGCAGAAGAAACCTTTGCAGCGGACAGGATGTCTTCACTCAGCCGTCAGATCAGTGATTTCCAGGCACTTTCCGGCAATGGGCTGACAGGAAAACTGGGAGAAAACGTCCTGACAGGAGGCAGCCTGAAATTCATCGGAGAGCAGACTATGATACCGGAAGCACTTCAGGAACAAGCAGAGAAACTTGCAGAAAACGGCAAGACGCCACTCTTGTTTGTAGAAAACGAAAAACTTCTGGGCGTGATCGCAGTTGCAGATACCATTAAAGAGGACAGCACGCAGGCAATCAAGGAATTGCAGAACATGGGGATCCACGTGGTCATGGTTACCGGTGACAATGAAAAAACAGCAAAGGCTATCGGCATGCAGGCAGGGGTAGACGAAGTTATTGCAGGCGTTCTTCCAGATGGAAAAGAAAAAGTGATCAAACGTCTGAAATTTAAAGGAAAAGTTGCCATGGTCGGAGACGGTATCAACGATGCACCTGCATTGACCAGTGCGGATCTTGGAATCGCTATCGGAGCAGGCGCAGATGTAGCTATCGATGCGGCTGATGTGGTTCTGATGAAAAGTTCTCTGGAAGATGTTCCGGCAGCCATCCGCCTGAGCCGTGCGACGCTCCGGAACATTCATGAAAATCTTTTCTGGGCATTTATCTACAATATCATTGGCATTCCGCTGGCAGCAGGCGTATTCGTGGGACTGGGACTGACCCTTAACCCGATGTTCGGTGCGGCGGCAATGAGCCTTTCCAGTTTCTGCGTTGTAACCAATGCTCTACGGCTCAATCTCTGCAAACCTTACGATGGAAGCAGAGACCATAAGGCTAAGAACAGAAAGAAGTAGGGCAGGGATTGTGGCCGCAGCAGTGGCAAAAAACGAACAAGCCAGAAGACATGGCAGAAACAAAAATTACGAAACGGCCGGACGCCCGGCATGATAAAGATATAAAGATATAAAAAACATAAACAGGAGGAATAAAAAATGATTAAGACAACAGTACAAGTAGCAGGTATGGCATGTGGAATGTGCGAATCTCACGTAAACGAGGCGATCCGCAATGCGTTCAGCGTAAAGACGGTAACTTCATCTCACGCAAAGAACCTGACAGAGATCGTCAGTGAAGAGGAACTGGATGCCGATAAGATCAGATCGGTCATCTCAGAAACCGGATATGAAGTGGGCGATATTACCAGCCAGCCATATAAGAAAAAAGGAATTTTCTCTTTCGGAAAATAGAAATTCCTTGGATATTCCTTGCAAGAGCGGGCAGGTCATGATACAATAAAGCTATCAACAAAAAGCTTATGTTCTTTGCTTCTGAAACCATCAGAGAATTGACTGAGAGGCAATCATGATGAAAAATTTCGGAGGTAAAGCTAAGATGGAAACAGGTGAAAATCCTGTACGGTCCCGCTACTGTAAGGATTGAGTACTGCCAAAACCACTGAAGATGAAAAGCTTTGGGAAGGTGGTAGAGCGAAGAAGTCCAAGTCAGGAAACATGCATGAGTTTTAAAAGCAGCCGGTGTCGAAGGAACGCAGACTGCAAAGGAAACAGGAACAGCGAAGACGGGCTGCAGCCTGGGATGAATATCTCGCAAAATCTGCCGGCAGGGCGGTTTTGGGGATGTCCCGGGACTGCAGCTTTTTTTGTAGTTTAAGAGAAGCCCTGCTTGAATGGAGAGACAGCTTTTATAGTTCTGTCAAAAACTAACAGGACTGTCAGGACTGCAGAGCGACCGCAGCTTACATCAGGCATGGAAGCGGAGAAAAAAGAAAAGTCAGACGAGGATAAAGGCGACAAAAACAGGAGGGAGCAAATTTGGAGGAAAAAGGAAAAAAAGAGAATACACAGAATCAGGAGTTGGTCAGAAAAATCAAGTCGAAGCGATATAAAAAAATCGCACTGATCGCTCTGGCAGCTGTTGTGATTGTATCGACAGCAGTCGGACTTTCTATCGAAGGGAAAGACGCAAAGCTGGCAGACGGACAGGGAAACATCGTGCTGGGCGAAAATGTGAATGTGCCGGGAGCAGACGATGAGAAGATAGAAGCCACCGATCAGGACAAGGATGCACAGGATACTTCCGAGAAAGACGATGAAAACGCAAAGGAAGAGGATAAGCAGGACAAATCCAAGGATACCAAAGCATCGTCAAAAAACGATTCGAAAACAGAGAAGACAAAAAATAAAGCAACTAAAAAATATACGGAAGCTGAAAAAAAGAAGCTCACGGCCAAGGATATCAAGGTAGACAACAGCAAGGACTTTACTGCTTCCAATAACGGAAATGCAGCATTGAAGCCGGCAAAAGCAGAAAATGTCACGGTCACGCTGGAGATTCGCTGCGATACCTTGTCCAATGATATGAGCAAGCTGGAAAACCCGGCGATCAAAGACTATATCCCGGAAGACGGTGTGATCTTGAAGAAAACCACATATAAGGGAACAACCGATAATACCGTCTTTGATGCGCTCAATACGCTTTGCAGAAACAACGATATCCAGCTGGAATTCAGTTACACACCGGTCTATGCATCTTATTACATAGAAGGAATCAATTATCTGTATGAATTTGACGGCGGACCACAGAGCGGCTGGATGTATAAGGTCAACGGCTGGTTCCCGAATTATGGATGTTCGTCCTATTATCTGAAAGACGGAGATACCATTGTCTGGTGCTATACCTGTGAAGGACTGGGAACCGATGTCGGTGCAGATGAATGGATGGGCTAGATAAAGAAAAAACTACTACTATATTAATACGAGGGAGAGCGAATGAAAAAGAGAAAACCTGGGAAATTTTTGACTATGGCGCTGACCGCAATCGTCAGCTTTACCATGATATTCGGAAGTACAGGCTTTGCGCAGGCGGCTTCCTACAGTCAGACCAAAACAGCATTTGAAAAATGCGGAGATTACATTTATACCACAGTCAAAGAACCTGCATATGGGTCTATCGGCGGCGAATGGGTCATTTACGGACTGGCAAATGCAGGATATGACCTTACTGATACATGGTTGAAAACATATGTAAAAACAGTAGAAGATGCCTTGAAAACAGGCTACAGAGGTACCGAAGGAATCCTTCATGACAGGAAATTTACCGAGTATTCCAGAGTAATCATTGCACTTTCAGCAGCAGGTTACGATGCGACGGATATCGGAGGATATAACTTGCTGGATCCATTGGCGGATTTTGTAAATGTGAAGTGGCAGGGCATGAACGGTCCGATCTGGGCGCTGCGTGCACTGGACAGTGCAGGATATGAAGTTCCAAAGCTGACAGATGATTATAAATATGGAAAGCTTACAGATGCAGAACTGAAGGATGGAGAAAAGGAAAAAAGCAGACAGAATTCCAGACAGAGAATGGTTGACTATATCCTTGCAAACCAGCTTTCGGACGGAGGATGGAGCCTGCAGACAAGAGCAGAAGTAGAAGGGGCATCCGGATTTGCAGCGGCTTCTGATGTGGACATGACAGGAATGGCAATGACGGCACTGGGACCGTATATGAAACAGGCGAAAGTAAAAAAGGCTGTGGCGAAAGCGATTACATTCCTTTCGAAAGCACAGAACAAGGATGGCGGTTTTTCAAGCTGGGGAACGGTAAATTCCGAAAGCTGTGCACAGGCAATCTGCGGACTCCTTGCATGCGGGGTAAATCCAAATACAGACAGCCGGTTCAAGAAAAACGGAAAGACGCCGATTGATGGACTGATGGATTTTTATGATGCGAAAATCGGAGGATTCCGCCATGTGAATACGGTAAGCGGCGGATATGAACCGGTGGTAAATCAGATGGCAACGGAGCAGGGATATTACGCACTGGCACACTTCTACAGGGAAGCTCCTTCACAGACTAAACTTACAAAAGTTTCAAAAGTGAAAAAAGGTTCCATCAAGGTAAACTGGAGCAAGGCGGCAATCAATACGGATTATGTAACGAAAAAAAGCGGGAAGACTTCCGGAGTCAGCGGATATCAGATTGTACTTGCAACGAATAAAAAGTTCAGCAACGCAACGAAGGTAACCGTCAGCGGAACGAAAAACGTAAGCAAAACCGTTTCCGGTCTGAAAACAGGCAAGACCTACTATGTAAAAGTCCGTGCGTATAAGCAGACAACAGGTGGCAGCAAGATATATGGAGCATACAGCACCGTAAAAAGCTGCAAAGCATAGAAACACCAAGCAAAGTCGTTAAGAAGAATTAGAGAAAAGAAGAAAGCAAAACGCCCCTGTAAGGGGCGTTTTGTATGTTTTAACTTTATACTATGCTACAT
>CAKQVC010000051.1 GCA_934277655.1 uncultured Clostridia bacterium | reverse complement strand
GATCAGCAGTTGAAGTATCTAAACTTCCTAAGGGTGTTCTGATCGAGATCGAAGTTATTGCAGTTTTATAGACAGTAGTTGAAAATGAAGCAGGAAAAAAACTTTAACCAATCATTGTTCCGCATCTTTTTGTCTTACTTTCCGGCACACCGAAAACTGTTCATATTGGATATGACCTGTGCGTTTATCATGGCAGCAGTGGATGTGGCATTCCCACTGGTATCCAGATATGTGATGTATGACTTACTGCCGGAAAAATTATACCGGACTTTCTTTGCGATCATGGGCATCGTGGTAGTGGTGTTCCTTATAAGAGCTTGCATGAACTATATCGTGACTTACTGGGGACATCAGTTTGGAATTCGAGTCGAAGCAGACATCAGAGAAGACTTATATCTGCACTTTCAGAACCTGGACTTCGACTTCTTTGACAGAAATCGGACAGGCAAATTAATGAACCGTCTGACCGGAGACTTGTTTGAAATTACGGAACTGGCACACCACGGTCCTGAGGATCTGTTGATTTCGGGAGTTACCATTATCGGTGCACTGGCTGTCATGTTTGCTGTTGAATGGAGACTGGCGTTGGTTGTTTTACTGATCGTGCCAGTGTTTGTACTGATCGTTATGGCATGCCGGAAGAGCATGATGGACTCATCGGTGCAGGTTAAGAAAAAAATGGCGGATATCAATGCGGATATTGAATCAACTTTGTCTGGGATGAAAACTTCCAAAGCATTCGACAATCAGAAGGTGGATTATGTCAGGTTCGACCGTTCCAACGAAATGTATAAAGGATCGAAGACCGGATATTACAAGGCAATGGGTAGATTTAATGCATCCTTGGAATTTTTTATCTGCTTTCTGCAGGCTGCGGTCATTACTGCCGGCGGATGGCTGATCATGAAAGGAAACATAAATTATATCGACTTGATTACCTTTACGCTGTATATTACGACATTTGTAACGCCGGTAAGAAAACTGGCTAATTTTGCAGAAATCTTTACCAATGGACTTGCAGGACTGAAACGTTTTGCCGAGGTTATGCGTATCCAGCCGAGCATTCCGGAAAAAGAAAATGCTCTGGAACTTACCGATGTGAAAGGCGAAATTGAGCTGAAAGATGTTGTCTTCGGCTACAAACAGGAAAAAGATGTCCTTCATGGAATTTCTCTCAAAATCCATGCGGGCAGGACTCTGGCAGTGGTCGGACATTCCGGCGGCGGTAAAAGTACACTCTGTCAGCTGATCCCGCGGTTTTATGATGTAGAAAAGGGCAGCATACTTATTGATGGCATTGATGTACGGGACGTGACGAAAAGCTCTTTGAGAAAAAGCATTGGCATCGTGCAGCAGGACGTCTTCCTGTTCGCAGATACTGTCTATGAAAATATCCGTTATGGACGGCCGGACGCAACTTATGAAGAAGTTGTAAACGCTGCAAAGAAAGCAGAAATCTACGATGACATTATGCAGATGGAAAATGAATTTGACACCTATGTAGGGGAGAGAGGAACACTCCTTTCCGGCGGTCAGAAACAGAGAATTTCCATTGCACGTATTTTTTTAAAAAATCCACCGATCTTGATCCTGGATGAGGCTACATCTGCCTTGGACAGCATTACGGAGGCACATATTCAGAAAGCTTTCGAAGAACTGGCAGAGGGACGAACGACTTTGATGATTGCGCACAGGCTGGCAACGATCCGCAGTGCAGATCAGATTGTGGTTATTGAAAACGGCAGGATCGAAGAAGAAGGCACGCAGGAAGAACTTCTGGAAAAGGACGGCATCTTTGCAAAGCTTTATCGCACGCAGATGAAATAGATATAAAGGGGAAAATCCACAAGAAACCTCTTCCAACCGGGGCAGTTTTATGGTAAAATATTAGCGGTAATTAGGGAAAGAAATCCCGGGGAGGTAAGGATGAAGCCGATATATAAGAGAGTTTTATTAAAAATAAGCGGAGAAGCCCTTGCAGGGAAAGACCGTTTCGGTATAAATGAGGAAATGACGCGTAAGGTCGCTGAAGAAGTGAAACAGATTCACGACATGGGTGTGGAAATTGCCATCGTTGTAGGTGGAGGAAACTTCTGGCGCGGCAGAACCAGCAAGGATATGGATCGGGCAACAGCCGACTATATGGGAATGCTGGCAACAGTTATGAATACTCTGGCATTGCAGGATGCTTTCCTAGCGATCGGAGTACCGGCAAAGGTTCAGACTGCCATCGAAATGAAAGAAGTTGCAGAACCTTATGCAAGAAGAAGAGCACTGAGTCATCTGGAACACGGAGATATTGTTATCTTCGGAGCAGGAACGGGAAACCCGTTCTTCTCTACAGACACAGCAGCTGCACTCAGAGCAGCTGAGATTGATGCAGATGTTATTCTGCTGGCTAAGAATGTGGATGCTGTTTATGACCGCGATCCGGCAGAAAATCCGAATGCAGTCAAGTTTGATGAACTGACCCACATGGAAGTTGTAGAGAAGGATCTGAAAGTAATGGATCTGACTGCAGCAACCCTTTGTAAAGACAACAATATTAAAATCCATGTTTTTGCTATCGCAGAAGAAGGTAACGTGAAGAAAGCTGTATCTGGTGAAAAAATCGGAACGATTATTAAATAGGAGGAACGAAATAATGGAAGGCATTAAAAAGAATCTGGAAGAAAGAAGTAAAAAAACAATCTCCGTTCTCAAGGAGGATTTGAACACGGTAAGAGCAGGAAGAGCAAATCCTGCATTACTGGATAAGGTTATGGTGGAATACTATGGAACACCGACACCGCTGAAGAACCTGTCCAATATTTCAGTTCCAGATCCGAGAACTTTGATGATTGCACCATTTGATCCGAAGTCCATCTCTGAGATTGAGAAAGCGATTAATATTGCAAACATTGGAATCACACCATCCAACGATGGCAAGGCAATCAGACTCGTCATCCCGCAGGTAACAGAGGAAAGAAGAAAAGAACTGACCAAAACAGTAAAAAAGATGGGAGAGGACAGTAAGATTGCTATCCGCAACCTGAGAAGAGAAGCAAATGACGAACTGAAAAAACTGGAAAAAAATCATGAGCTGACAGAAGATGAACTGAAAAAAGCTCTGGACGACATCCAGAAAGCAACCGATAAGACGACAAAGGAAATCGACGAGATTGTTGCAGCGAAAGATAAAGAAATCATGGAAGTATAGGAATAATATCCCTGTACTTGCGGAAATCATAGAATAGAGAATAATATGTGTGGCTGCCGATTTGGGAGCCACACTGTTTGTAGGTGAAGGTAATGAAAGCAGCAGGAAATCTGCCCCGCCATGTGGCAATCATCATGGATGGTAACGGACGCTGGGCAGAGAAAAACAAAGTGACAAGACTGAAAGGGCATAATCAGGGGATGTATGCCATGAAAGAAATCATAAAAAAGGCAGATCAGATGGGAATCCATTATCTGACTGTTTATGCGTTTTCAACCGAAAACTGGAAACGCTCACAGGAAGAAGTCGGGGGAATTTTCAACCTGCTGGTAAAGTTCGTTGGAAGCGAACTGGCAGAGCTTAACGAAAATAATGTGAAAGTGCATATTCTGGGTGACTATACCCAGGTGCCTGATTCGGCAGTAAAGAGTATTGAAAAAGCTTTGCAGACGACTAGAGACAATGATGGTCTGCAGTTTAATATAGCACTCAATTACGGCAGCCGGGCAGAGATTGTAAGAGCCGTGAGAAAGATCTGCACGAAAGTTTCCGAAGGGCAGGTCAAACCCGGTGATGTAGATGAAAATATGATCGGAAACTATCTTTATACAGGCGAAGAAAACGGAAATATTCCGGATCCGGATCTGATTATCCGAACCAGCGGAGAGAAAAGGCTTTCGAACTTTCTGCTCTGGCAGGCGGCATATAGCGAGTTTGCCTTTACAAATTCCCTATGGCCGGAGTTTACACCAGAAGAGTTTGAACAGATCATTGAAGACTTTTCCTCCAGAGGAAGAAGATTCGGGGGAAGATAGGAAAGGAGTTTTATGAAGACAAGGATTATTTCAGCATGCGTGATGCTTCCGCTGCTGATTGTAGTTTATCTGGGAGGTTATCCGCTGATGGCGGCGGCTTTTTTAGTAGGGCTGATCGGACTCAGGGAATTTTATAACGGATTTGAAGCGTCAGGAAGCAGGCCATCCAAGCCAATCGGCTATACAGCACTGGTGCTTCTGTATGGTCTGAATCTGGCATTCCCATCAGATCTGCGCTTTATTTTATTATGGCTGTCGCTTGTAGTCATTGCATCCATGGTATATGGATTTAACGTAGAAGAAAGAAAGCTGGAGGACATGACATCAACACTTTTAGGTATTGTTTATGTGGTGTTTTTCTCATTCCACATTGTCTTGATTGATCAGACCGCGGATCGTGACTTGATCTGGCTGGTATTCCTTGCATCTTTCGGAACGGATATCATGGCATATTTTGTGGGAATGGCAATCGGAAAACATAAGCTTTGTCCACATTTAAGTCCGAAAAAGAGTAAGGAAGGTGCAGTTGGCGGTGTACTGGGAAGCGTGCTGTTCTGTGGAATCTTCGCTTACTTTATGGAACCAGACATCATTCCGGAATGTATGATCATCGCAGTGGTAGGCAGCGTTGTCGCTCAGTTGGGAGATTTGTCTGCATCAGCATTTAAACGGCAGATGGGAATTAAAGATTATGGAAACCTGATCCCAGGTCACGGCGGCATTCTGGACCGGTTTGACAGCGTGTTGTTTACGGCGCCGATGCTGTATTACTGTATTTTATTTGTAAATGAAGGGATCTTTGCATAAATGAAGAAAATTGCCATATTAGGAAGTACAGGCTCGATCGGAACGCAGAGTCTTGATGTTATCCGGCAGCATCCGGAACGTTTTCAGGTTGAGGCGCTGACTTGCGGGCGGAATATTGCATCTTTGGAAAAGCAGATTGAGGAGTTTCATCCTCAGATGGTCGTAACGGAGCTGGAAGAAGATGCACGGGAGCTCTCCGCAAAATATCCCCATCTTGACGTTATGTTTGGCAGAGACGGATTAATTGCGGCAGCTACCGGGGCATGCGATATGGTACTTAATTCGCTGATGGGCATGAGGGGGTTGGAACCGACTTACCATGCAATCTGCCTGGGAAAAGAAATTGCACTGGCGAATAAGGAAACTCTCGTTTCAGGCGGAGAGCTGATCATGAAAAAGGCAGAGGAATGTCATGTGCAGATTCTGCCGATCGACAGTGAACACAGTGCTATATTTCAATGTTTGGAAGGGAATCAGAACCGGAAGATAAAAAAAATCCTGCTGACTGCTTCCGGCGGTCCATTCCGGGGATATACCAAAGAGCAGATAAAGCATGTCACTCGGGAACAGGCATTAAAACATCCGAATTGGAATATGGGAGCCAAGATAACAATTGATTCGTCTACGATGATGAATAAAGGGCTGGAAGTAATCGAAGCAAGATGGTTGTTTGATGTACCGGCGTCCCGGATCCAGGTATTAGTCCATCCACAGAGCATCCTTCACTCAGCCGTAGAATTTGAGGATAATTCAGTGATTGGGCAGATGGGAGTGCCAGATATGCGGATCCCGATCAGTCTGGCGTTGGGTTATCCAGACAGACTGAAAAATCCGGACGAAGAACTGGACTTTTTCACGCAGGGAAGCCATCTGACTTTTGAAAAACCGGATCTTGACGTTTTTCCATGCCTGAAGTATGCCATAGAGGCGATTGAAGCAGGGGGAAGCTACCCGGCAGCGATGAATGGAGCGAATGAAGTTTTAGTCGATGCGTTCCTGAAAGGTAAGATCCGATATACGGACATCCCTGAAAAGCTTGCCCGTATTCTTGATTGGCATAGACCTGCATATAAATTGGATTTAGAGACGATACTGAACATTGATCAGGAAGTCAGAGATTATACAGAAAGGCTATGTGAAGTTTTATGAAAACAGCAATTCTAGCAATCCTTCTTTTCTGCATCATGATTTTTCCTCATGAACTGGGACATTTCATTGCAGCAAAGAAGACAGGGGTGCGCGTCAATGAGTTTGCATTCGGCATGGGACCCAAAATTTGGAAAAAACAAGGAGAAGAGACACTCTACAGTATCCGACTTTTTCCGATAGGTGGATTTTGTGCAATGGAGGGTGAAGATGAAGATTCTGAAGACCCTCGTTCTTTTGGAAGCAAAAAGCCATGGCAGAAAATCATCGTGCTTGCAGCAGGCTCCTTTATGAATGTAGTATGTGCAATTGTCATCATGTGCTTGATTGTGGGGATCATGGGATTTACCACAACAACCATTGACGAAGTTACGGAGAAAAGCCCAGCTGCGGAAGGGGGGCTTGTTACCGGCGATAAAATTGTTGAAATAAATCATCAGGAGATAAAAGAGTGGACGGACGTTTCTTCTATGATCAGCCAGACGAAAGAGAAAACAGCAGTCTTTACTGTGAAAAGAAATGGAGAAACCGTAGACTGCAAGGTTACGCCGAAACTGACGGAAACCACCGATGAAAATGGCAATGCCCAAAAGTATTATTCGGTAGGCATTACCTGCAAGATCAGCCACAGCCCGATCAAGGCAATCACGAACGGCACGAAGGCAACCTGGAATTTGACGAAGACCATGTTTGCGGCAATAGGCGATTTGTTTACAGGAAAAGCAAGTCCGGATGACCTTTCCGGGCCGGTAGGAATGGTACAGATGGTCAGTCAGACGTCACAGTACGGATTCTGGTATTATGGATTTCTGACATCACTGATCTGCATCAATCTGGCGGTTATCAATATGTTGCCTCTGCCGGCACTGGATGGAGGACGTATTATTTTTGTTTTGTATTCATGGATCACAGGAAAGAAAGTCAGCGAAAAAGTAGAAGGCACGATTCACTTTGTTGGTCTGGCACTTTTAATGCTGTTGATGGTCTATGTGACCTTTAACGATGTGACGAGGATCTTCGGATGATGAAGGCGGTTGCTTTTTGATATTATTCCGAAAGAAGGACAAGAAAGAGTAAAGATAAACATAAGAGGCGGTAAACATGACGAAACAGGTACGATGCGGCGACCTTTTGATTGGAGGCGGTGCACCAATCACAATACAATCAATGACAAATGTGGATTCCAGAGATGAAAAGGCATTGCTGGAGCAAATTGCAAGGCTGACAGATGCAGAGTGTCAGATTGTGCGAATTGCGGTACCGGACAGGGAAGCTGCTGACGTATTCGGCAACGTGAAAAAAAAGCTGGGAAACAAGGTTCCGCTTGTTGCAGATATACATTTTGATTACAGGTTGGCGGTTGCTGCAATCGAAGCAGGTGCAGATAAGGTAAGGATCAATCCGGGAAATATCGGTTCGATACAAAGAGTAGAAATGGTTGTAAAGAAAGCGAAAGAATATCAGATTCCGATCCGCGTCGGTGTGAATTCAGGATCACTTGAAAAACCGATTCTGGAAAAATACGGAGGTGTGACTGCACAGGGACTCGCAGAAAGTGCGTACCATAATCTGCGGATTATAGAAGAGATGGATTATGACCAGCTTGTCGTGTCGCTGAAATCTTCCAATGTGCGGACAAATTATGAAGCGCACAGGATCCTGGCAGATATGACAGAGTATCCAATCCACGTTGGCATTACGGAAGCAGGAACGTTGGAAAGAGGCAAGGTAAAATCAGCGATCGGCATCGGAAGCCTGCTGCTTTGTGGTATCGGAGATACGATGAGAGTTTCTCTGACTGCAGATCCGGTGGAGGAAGTATATTTCGCGAAGGAAATCCTGAGGAGTCTGGGTCTTAGGAAGTCTGCCATTGATCTGGTATCCTGTCCTACCTGTGGCAGAACGAAGATCGATCTGGTCGGACTTGCTTCCGAAATCGAACGAAAGCTGACACCTCTTGAAAAAAAACTGGCACAGCAGGGAAAACCGTCCATCAAGGTGGCGGTTATGGGCTGTGCTGTCAACGGACCGGGAGAGGCGCGGGAGGCTGATTTCGGTGTAGCAGGAGGCGATGGCCGAGGATTGATTTTTTCTAAAGGTAAAATCATCCGCACGGTCAGTGAAGACTGTTTAGCAGAAGAATTACTGAAAATCATAGAGGAACAGGTTTTATGAGAAATTTGATCGACCAGGCTGTCAGCTGGGACAAGCTGGGCGGCAATAAAACCGAATATCATTATGAACTTGGAAAAGCGACACTTTGCGGGGACACAGGCATGCTGAGGCTGCCTGTGACTTTGAATTTTATCATACCTTTTATGGACTATGAAAAAATCCGGGCACTGACTATCAACAAGATAGCGGTGGTAAAGGATGTGGAGATGGAATTTCAGTATCAGAATGTTGTCATGGATACGGATCAGATTATCCGGCTGTTTACTCCGCACATGGTACATATTCTCAACGGTTCTTTCGTTTCCATTACCAAGGGGATCGATGAAAACGATTTTGAGCTGGATGAGAATGCAGGCAGGGTAATTTTCCATGTCGTCGGACAGTTTGCAGCAGAACAGCTGAATGAGAAGGTAGCACCGGAATTTCACCGTTTGATGGAAGAATCGTTTGGCATTTCGCTTCATTTTGTGTTTGAAAATAATCAGACGTTGTATGAAGAAAGAATCCGTAAATTTGCAGAAAGCGAAATATCAGATATCGAAAATTCGGTTAAAGAGTACACGCAGGAATTAAAAGAACGCATGAAATCAAGACCGCCGGCTACCGCTGAGAGCAGTGGACCGGCTCCGTGGCAGGGCGGCGGAAACGGTGGATCCGGTGGAAGTGGTTCCCCAGGAAGCAAAGGTGGCTGGAAACGGAAAGAAAAAGAACTTCCGGCGGAAGGAAACCGCATCATGGGACGCAATTTTTTTGGCGGCAAAACAGCAGAGCTGCGTGAAATCGTGCCGGAGCTGGGAACAGTGGTTCTGGAAGGCGTTCTTTTCCGCATGAGCGAGAGAGTCATCAAAAGTGGAAACTATCTGGTATCCCTCCTGATTACCGACAATAAGACAACTATCTGTGCCAAGGCATTTGTTACCGAGAATAAGTGGAATGAGATCAGTACGCTGCTTAAACCTGGAGATGGCATAAAGATCCGGGGCGAAGTACAGTGGGATACTTTTGAGAACATGAATACAGTTATGTTCAAAGATCTGGAAAAGATGGATGCTGCTTTGGAACGAGAAGATACATGCGAAGATGGCAAACGTGTGGAGCTTCATATCCACTCCAAGATGAGCCAAATGGACGGTTTTAACGAGCCAAAGGACATCGTAGCACAGGCAGCAAAATGGGGTCATCCGGCAGTCGCTATTACAGATCATGGAGTTGTGCAGGCATTCCCTGACTGTGCGGCAGAAGCAAAAAAACAGGCGGAAAAAGGAAGAGAAATTAAGGTTATTTACGGCATGGAGGGATATGTTTTCGATGATACAGACTGCAGAAACGAGGATGGGTCGATCGATTACAAAAGCAAACCGACTAATCATATCATCATCCTTGCCAAGACGCAGGAAGGTCTGAAGAATATCTATAAACTGGTATCCTATTCCCATTTAGATTATTATTATAAAAAACCACGTCTGCCGTGGTCAGTGATCGAAGCCAATCGGGAAGGACTGATCATTGGATCTGCCTGCAGTGCAGGGGAAGTCTTTATGTCCATGGTAAAGCATGTGACTTATCAGAAACGTACACACACGCAGCGTATTATGGAACAGAAATCACAGGAAGAGCAGGAACACATTGCTTCCCGGTACGATTATCTGGAAATCCAGCCGGTTATCAATAATCGCTTCATGCTGGATGAGGAGTTTTATTATAATGGCAAGCGGATCGAAACTAATGATGATCTGCGCGCAATCAACAAACAGATTGTGGCGCTTGCGGATAAACTGGGAAAACGTGTAGTCGCAACGACAGACTCCCATTATACCGAGCCTG